>JALYOU010000105.1 GCA_030856725.1 Pseudomonadota bacterium | reverse complement strand
AGACGCTGCTCGCGGAAGCGGAGAAAAAAGTGGACGACGAAGCAGCGCGTTATGCGCTGCGGCAGGAAGCCAAACGGCTGACGCTGCCCGGCGAAATGGGCGAACGCTTCCAGGCCATGGGATTCGCGCGCGATGTCGAATTCAGCGCGGCGTTCCTGATCGGCGATCTGAGTTTCCGCTTGTGACCCGCGCGCGCTTCGGACGATCGCTCAAACCCTTCCGCCGGCGGTGGCTGTGGTCAGGCCTGTGGAGTCTTGCGATTGCGGTGGTGGTCGTGGTGTCGCTGATTCCTGCGCCAACGTTGGCGCATCTGCCATCCGGCACCGACAAGCTCGAACATTTCCTCGCCTACGCCGCACTGGCTGCGGGCGCGGTGCAGTTATATGCGCGTTGGCCGTCGCTGCTTGGCGCGGGGCTGGCGCTGGTGTTGATGGGCATCGGCCTTGAATATGCGCAAGGCGCGCTTACCGAAGTCCGCATGACCGACCGCTGGGACGCGTTGGCGAATACATTCGGTGTGATCGCGGGATTGGCGACGCAATTGACGCCGTGGCGCGATACGTTGCTGCGATTTGACCAGAACAGCGGCAGGAGGCAGTAACCGATCGCCCTAGGTCCTACGAAGAGCGGGCCTGGTGGATCGCGGCGATCCGCGCCTTGCGCAAGGCTGCACCTACCGCGGGACCTTCAAGACCTTCAGCGGCGACATCACTGCCACGCACGTTGCATGCGGCTTCGTGCAGGCGGATCAATTCGGGCCTCGAGGGATATTCGACCTCTGACAACCCGGTGCGTCCGCGCTTGTCGGCCTCGCAGGCCAGTGCCAGTTGCGCGATGCGCTCCGGCTTGCGAAACCCGTCGCAACGCGCGATGAGGTCATGCACTGTTTCGTCGCGCAGCTCGAACACGCGATGCACGTTGAGGTGTTCGCGGCAGACGGTCTCCGCCAGGCCGCGATATTCGCCAGGCACTTTCAGCCGCTCGCACAGCACCCGCAACGGTGCGACCCCGCGCTGCTCATGCTGGATGTGCTTCGGCAGGATGTCTGCAGGCGTCAGCGCTTTGCCAAGATCATGCGTCAATGCGGCGAATCCGATCACCGTATCGCCCGGCGCCAGGCGCGCGGCCATGTCACTGACCAGTTGCTGGTGGATACCGGTATCGACTTCGGGATGGTATTCGGCGCGTTGCGGCACGCCGTAGAGCGCGTCGACTTCCGGCAGCACCTGCGCCAGCGCGCCGCATTCGCGCAGCGTGGACAGGAATGCGGACGGCGTCGGCGAGGCCAGTGCGCGCTGCAGTTCCTGCCAGACGCGTTCCGGCACCAGTTCGAGAAGTTCACCGGATACGACCATCTCCCGCATCAACTGCATCGTTTCGGGCGCGACCGTGAAACCCAACGAAGCAAAACGCGCCATGAAACGCGCGGCCCGCAACACGCGCAACGGGTCTTCGCCGAAGGCGGGACCGACGTGACGCAGGACGCGTGCATCGAGGTCCTTCGCGCCGCCGAATGGATCTACCAGCTCGCGGTCCGCGTCCTGCGCAATCGCGTTGATGGTGAAGTCGCGACGCTGCAGATCGTCCTCGAGCGTCACCGACGGATCGGCGTGCACTTCGAAGCCGTGGTAGCCACGTCCGGATTTGCGCTCGGTGCGCGCAAGCGCGTATTCCTCACTCGTTTTCGGATGCAGGAACACAGGGAAATCGCGGCCGACCTGCTTGTAGCCCGCGGCAAGCATCGAGGCGACCGTTTCGCCGACGACAACGAAATCGTTGTCGCCCGGCAGCAGGCCGAGCAACCGGTCGCGCACTGCGCCGCCGACGAGGTAGGTCTTCATGGCATCCATTGTCCCCCAAGGGGACTTCCTTTCGGGCGTAGGAGCGGCTTCAGCCGCGAGCACTGGTGACGGTTGTACGTCCGGAAGAACTCGCGGCTGGAGCCGCTCCTACGAAGAGCAATGCGAAATAACGCAACTCAGGCCTTTGGCGCTGCCGCCAACGGACACACGAACGCCTTGCGCGCGCCGCTGGTCCTGCCGCGGATGCGATCACTCACCGACAACGCGTTGCCGTTCAAGCGCCAGTCGTAGAGCACGCTGAAAGCCAGCACGCGCGGCACGTATTCGCGGGTTTCCTTGTAGCTCATCGTCTCGATCCAGAAGTCCGGCTCGAAACCGGGGCGTTGCGACTGCCAGCGCGCGACTGGCCCGGGACCGGCGTTGTAGGCGGCGATGGCGTAATGCGCCTGGCTGTATTTGTCGTGCATCTGTCGCAGGTACGCCGAACCCAGCGCGATGTTGGTGTCGGGGTTGTACAGGCTGTCGGCACCGCCGTATGGCAGGCCGATGCGGCGCGCGGTGGCAGCGCCCGTGCTGGGCAGCACCTGCATCAGGCCCATTGCGTTGGCGCTGGAACGCGCGCGCGGATTGAAGATGCTTTCAGCGCGGATCTCGGCAGCGATCC
>JALYOU010000093.1 GCA_030856725.1 Pseudomonadota bacterium | reverse complement strand
TGGCGGAGAGAGTGGGATTCGAACCCACGGTGGTATCGCTACCACGCCGGTTTTCAAGACCGGTGCCTTAAACCGCTCGGCCATCTCTCCGTAATTTTCTAGCCATCATTCCCGCGAAGGCGGAAATGACGATAAAACGATCGCTCAAGCATCAAATTGTCGCATGCACCTCGGCATCGGCGGAACTGCGCTTCGATGCCTTCTTCGTCGCACTCTCCGGCGCCATGCCGCCCGGACAGTTGAGGCAATTCAGGCGCGACTCCTCGATCAGCGGCGGCACTTTTTCCGCGAGGAAATCGATCAGCACGCGCACCGCAGGCAGCAGGCCGCGCCGCGAGGCGAAGACGACGTGGGCGATGCCCTGCGGCAGGCGCCATTGCGGCAGCACGACTTCCAGTTCGCCATTGCGCACAGCGTCGGCGCACAGGGTTTCCGGCAGCATGGTGATACCGAGGCCGTCCTTCACCAGCGCCATCAGCATCGGGAAATCGAACCCCGACAGGCGCGGCTTGAGGTCGATGCGGCGCGATTCGCCTTTCGGGCTCTGCAGTTCCCAGCGCTGGCGTACTTCGTCCTCGTGCACGCTCAAGGTGACGTGTGACGCAAGTTCGTCCGGGTCTTTCGGGCGGCCGGCGCGGCCGAGGTATTTCGGACTGGCGACCAGCAGTTCCTGGATCTGTCCGAAGCTGCGCATCACCAGGCTGCCGTCGTCGTCGAGTTTGGAACGCACGCGGAAGGCGACGTCAAAGCCTTCGTTGATGACGTCCACGCGCCGGTTGGTGACCTGCATCTGCACGCGCACCTGCGGATACTTCGCAAGGAACTCTGGCATCAGCCGCGGCATCATCTGCTGCGCGATGCCCACCGGCACGCTGAGCCGCACCACACCGCGCGGTTCCGCGCTCAGACGGTCGACGACTTCGCGCGCGGCCTGCGCTTCGGCCAACATCGATTGCGTGTGGCGGTGCACGCTCTGGCCGACATCGGTCACGGCGAAGCGGCGGGTCGAGCGCTGCAGCAGGCGCACGCCGAGGTCGGTTTCGAGCTGGCTGATGCGGCGGCTGAGGCGTGATTTCGGGATGCCCAGGGCGCGCTCGGCGGCGGCGAAACCGCCGTGGTCGACGACCATGGAGAAGTAATAGAGATCGTTGAGATCTTGCATGGCGACAATTCCAGTGGCGGAACAGTGGCGGATATTAGACACGGATTATTGCAGTGGTGCAACGGATACGGGCAGCCGTTCGGTGGCCCTGTCCCACCAAAGGCGTGGCCGCTTCAAATCGGTGGGCTAGAGCCACCCTACGCGATGCGGTCGATGCCACCCATGTACGGTCGCAACACCTCGGGCACCGCGATCGAACCATCCTCGTTCTGATAATTCTCCATTACCGCGATCAACGCGCGGCCGACGGCGACGCCGGAACCATTCAAGGTGTGTACGAGTTCGGGTTTGCCGGTGGCGGGATTGCGCCAGCGCGCCTGCATGCGGCGCGCCTGAAAGGATTCGCAGTTGGAGCACGATGAAATCTCGCGATAGGTGTCCTGCGACGGCAGCCAGACTTCGAGATCGTAGGTTTTTGAGGCTGCGAAACCCATGTCGCCAGTGCATAGCAGCATGCGGCGGTACGGCAGGCTGAGTTTTTCCAGTACCAATTCCGCGCATCGCGTCATGCGCTCGTGTTCGGCATCGCTTTCTTCGGGCCTGGTGATCGACACGAGCTCGACTTTCTCGAACTGATGCTGCCGGATCATGCCGCGCGTATCGCGACCATGGCTGCCGGCTTCGGCGCGGAAGCACATGGAGTGGGCGGTCATCCGAAGTGGCAACGCGGCATCTTCGAGTATTTCGTCGCGGACGATGTTGGTGAGGGGGACTTCGGATGTCGGGATCAGATAGCGCTTGCTCTCACCCACTTCGACGGAAAAAAGATCGTCTTCGAATTTCGGCAACTGCCCGGTGCCCTGCATCGACTCGGCATTCACCAGCAACGGCACATTCGTTTCCTGATACCCGTGCAAATCCGTGTGCAGGTCCAGCATGAATTGCGCCAAGGCACGGTGCAGTCGCGCCAGCTGGCCGCGCACCACCGTGAATCGCGCGCCGGACAGTTTCGCTGCGGTATCGCCATCGAGCCAGCCATTGCGCGCGCCGAGTTCCACATGGTCCTTGACCGCGAAATCGAAGCGGCGCGGCGTGCCCCAGCGATGGGTTTCCTGGTTGGCGGTTTCGTCCTTGCCGACCGGCACGGTCGGATCGGGCGTGTTGGGAATTTCCAGCGTGATCGCTTCGAGCCTCCCCTGCACGCCCTGCAACTGTGTTTCCGAAGACTTCAGCTCCACGCCAAATCCAGCCACTTCCGCCAGCAAGGCCGCGACATCCCCGCCCTTCGCCTTGGCCTGCCCGATAGCCTTGCTGCGCGTGTTGCGCAGGTTCTGCAACTCCTGCGTGCGCGACTGGATGCGCTTGCGTTCGGCTTCCAGCGACTCCAGCGCGCACACGTCCAGTGCATACCCGCGCGTGGCCAGACGTGCGGCGAGTTCGGCGGGTTGGCTGCGCAACAGGTGTGGGTCGAGCATGGATGCGGATACACGCAAAAAGGGGCTGAATTATCCCCCGTTTATCCGTTGCATCGGCGGGTCGATGGCTCGGGTGTGCCAGAATTCCATCGAATCCCCCAAAGAAAAACGCACATGTCCGATCCAGCACAGCGCCCACGACGTCCCCTGCTCGGCCTGACGCGCCGTACCTGGCTGCTGGCGGGCGCTGCGTTTCTGATCGGGTTGCTGCTGTTCGCGTTGATGCTGGCGCGGCGCGGCGACGATGGCTTCTTCCGTGTCGCGCCCGTGGCGAAACCCGCCGATACCGCCGACGAATTCGATCCCCTGCCCGCGCCGATGCCAGGCGAACGAGGCATTGCTGACGATGAGGCCATGCAGCCGCCGGAACAGGACGAACGTCCGTTCATTGTCGAGCAGGTGCCGCCACTGCCACTTCCACTGCCACCGCCACCGCCGCCCCGCCC
>JALYOU010000079.1 GCA_030856725.1 Pseudomonadota bacterium | reverse complement strand
TCCACGGTCTCCAGCGCAAAGAGACCGCAGCTTAACATCGGCCCCCGGGGCGGGACGTGGCGGCCTGTTTGCTATCGTCCGCGCTCCCGGCCCGGTGTGCGGCACGCAAATGAGTGAATTGCAGGATCTGGTCGCTGATCCGCGCCGAGATGCCGCTGATCGTGATCGAGACGCCCGACGAGGCGCGGGTGGTGGAACTGTTCCGGCAGTCGCTGATGCAGGTCTGGCGCGCGCTGTACCGATGGTCGATCACCGAAGGATTGCGGCACGTCGACTTGGATCGCGGGGAAGCCACCGCCTGCAAATCCATCAGCCGCATCTGGCCATCCGTTGACGGCGTACTCACATTGCGGCGGATATATCAGCCGCTGGTCGCGGCGCCCTTTGCCGTTCAGGATTGTTGCCCCGATGCCGTCTGGTTCCACGCCGTCACACAACATCAAGTCGCGGCCTGCGCAGCGCATTGCAGCGGCCTTGCGGATGGCGGTGGCGGTGCTGATCGTGGTCGCGCTCCCGGCGCAGGCGATCTCGGCATCGGTGGAACGGGTCTGGAACGCGGCGCATATCCATCTCGATGGCGCCGCTGCCGGCACCCTGCCGCCTGGCACCCATGTCGCCCCTGCGGCGCTGCCAGCGGCGGCCGGGCACTTCCCAATGCAACGCATCCAGGACATTGCGCAGGGCCGCATCCGTATTGAAGTGGAGTCTCCCGGCACCGCCGGTGCGTCGCGCCTGGATACGCACGCCGAGGCGCATCGTGCCGACACTCCGCACCACCACGACAACGGTGCGCCGGGTGTCGTGTACGTGGCCGACGATGGCGGCGCCCCGCCAGCGGCACCCGAACGCACTGGCAAGCACGATCACGACGGGTTTTCGCCCGCCCTCGCGGTGACGCGTACTGAACTGCCTCCGCAGCCGCGCCATGCCTTGCTGGCAGTCGCACCGACACTGCGCGTGTCGCATTCCTCCGGCCCAGGCGAACGCCCGCCGCGATAACGGTTGCCATCGAGCAATCCCCGTAGGAGCGTCGTGCTGATTTGGTGCATGGGCGCGACCGGCTTCATAGGTCATGCGCCATGGCGCAATGAGCGCTCCTACGCGCCGCGAGCCGTGCATGCAGTCGATGCACACGGCGATGCATTCATACCCCTAATTTTTTCGCGACCGGCACCGTCCGGAGTCGCGCCTGGAGATATTCCATGCAGTCCATCCATCGGCATGTCCCGACGTGCTCGAATGCTCGTGTCCAGCCTTTTACTTTCACCCCGTTGGCCGCCGGTGTGCTGCTGGCGTTGCTGGCGTTGCCAGCAACTGCGCAGGACACCAGCCAACCCAAGTCCGACTCGCCCGCCACCGATGCCGTGCAACTTGATCGCGTCACCGTGGTCGGCCGGCGCCAGAACCTGGTCGGCGAAACGATTTCCGCGTCCGAAGGCTCGGTTGGGCAAGCCGAGATCGCGGCGCGTCCGTTTTTGCGCAGCGGGGACCTTCTGGAATTCGTGCCAGGCCTGGTGGCCACGCAACATTCGGGCAGCGGCAAAGCCAACCAGTATTTTTTGCGCGGCTTCAACCTCGACCACGGCACTGACTTCGCCACGTTCGTCGACGGCATGCCTGTCAACATGCGCACGCATGGCCACGGACAGGGCTACACCGATCTCAATTTCCTCATCCCCGAGGCGGTGGGGGAACTGCAATATCGCAAGGGTACGTATTACGCCGATGTCGGCGATTTTTCCTCGGCAGGTTCGGCGCGGTTCCGGTTGGCGGACAAGCTCGAGCGCGGTGTTGCCGAAATCAGCGTCGGCGAAGAAGGCTATCTGCGCGGCGTGGTCGTGGATTCTGTCGAAACCGGCAATGGCGGAAGCGTCCTGTTCGGTACCGAAGTACTGCGCAATGACGGCCCGTGGACCGACATCCGGGAGGACGTGCGCAAGTTCAACGGCCTGCTCAAATACAGCATGGACATCGCCGGCGGTCGCGGCGGCATCACCCTGTTGGGTTACGACAACAAATGGAATTCGCCCGACCAGATCCCGCAACGCGCAGTCGCGCAAGGCTTGATCGACGAGCTTGGCTCGCTCGATACCACATTGGGTGGTGAGTCCTCCCGCACCAGCCTGTCGGTCGACTGGCGCGGGCCAGCATTCGGCGGCGATTTTTCCGCCAGCGCGTACGCGATCGATTCCGAGCTGAGCCTGTTCTCCAATTTCACCTATTTACTCGACGATCCCGACAACGGTGACCAGTTCCAGCAAGTCGACGAACGTCGCCTTTACGGCTTCACGTTGTCACAGCAATGGGACATCGGCCGCAGCCGCTGGCGGGCGGGCGCTGAAGGGCGCTTCGACGACATCGACAAGGTCGGCTTGTTCAAGACCAACGCGCGGCAACCCGTGTCCACGGTGCGCGAGGACGGTGTCGAGGAACGTAGCCTCGGCGTGTTCGTCGCCAACGAGTTCCGCTTCAACGACCAGTGGCGCAGCTATGTGGGCGTGCGTCACGATCGTTACGACTTCGATGTCGATGCGTTATCGCTGCCCATCAACTCCGGCGAAGCCGACGACAGCGCGACCTCGGTCAAGGCCAGCCTGGCGTGGAAACCGTCGAACGCGATGGAGTTCTACGGGAGCTACGGGCAAGGCTTCCACTCGAACGACGCGCGCGGCACCACCATCCGTATCGACCCGGTTTCAGGCGACGCGGTGGATCGCGTCGATCCGCTGGTCGATTCGGAAGGCTACGAACTCGGCACGCGCCTGTACTTCAGCGATCGCGTGCATGCGACCGCCGCGGTGTGGCGCCTCGACCTGGATTCGGAACTGCTGTTCGTCGGCGACGCCGGTACCACCGAAGCCACGCGGCCGAGCCGGCGCGATGGCGTGGAAGTGGGCGTGTACTGGTTTGGCAACCGTTATTTCGAAGGCGACATCGAGGCGTCGTACACGCGCTCGGAGTTGACCGACGACGATCCGGCGGGCAAGGAGATCCCGGGCTCGATTCCGTTGGTGGTCAGCGCGGGGCTGACTGGAAAACTCGACAACGGCTGGTTCGGCACGCTGCGCGTGCGCCACTTCGGCAAGTATCCGTTGATCGAAGACGACAGCGTCCGCTCCGACGGCTCGACCATCGTCAACCTGCGCGTCGGCAAGGAGTGGGCCAACGTCGGCCTGCACCTGGACGTGCTCAACCTGCTCGACTCCGAGGACCACGACATCGACTACTTCTACGCCTCGCGACTGGCAGGCGAACCGGAAGAAGGCGTCGAGGACATCCACTTCCATCCGTTCGAGCCGCGCGCGTT
>JALYOU010000036.1 GCA_030856725.1 Pseudomonadota bacterium | reverse complement strand
TCCTGGCCAATCGCGTGGTGTGGATCGGCATCGCCTGCGCGGTGCTCGCGTATGCCTACGCGCGTTTTTCGTTCGCACATGAAACCGCCGGCCGTGGTTGGCGCTGGCTGCCGGCGCGGCGCACGCGGGTGGTGTCGGACCCGCTTGATCGACCAGGCAGCGATGGGGCGCCCGGAAGCGATCTGGCGCGCGCCGCACCCGTGGCGCTGCCGCATGCGACGCAGCGATTCGATGTGGGCGCCCGTATGCGCCAGGTGCTGGCGATCACGATGCGTTCGTTCCGTGACATCGTGTTCGGGCGCGGCATGCTGGTGGTGGTTGCGGTCGCGGTGGTCGTCGCGCTCGCCGGCTCGGAACTCATGGAGCACCTGGGCGTGCCGGTAGTGCCGGTCACCGGTTTCATCGCGCAGCGATTCGCCGATGCGCAGGATTTCTTCGGTTTCGTGGCACCACTGATGTGCGTGGTGTACGCGGGCGAACTGGTGTGGCGCGAACGTGAAGCGGGGCTCGGGCCGATCGTCGATGCCACGCCGATGCACGACTGGGTGCCGCTGCTGGGCAAGGGGCTTGGGTTGGGGCTGGCGCTCGCGGTGTGGCAGGGCATGCTGATGGCTGCTGGAGTGTTCACCCAGGTCTGGGCAGGTCATCTCGACGTGCAGCCACTGCTGTGGTTGCAGATGTTGTTCGGACTCGAATTGCCCGGCCACCTGCTGTTTGCGGTGGTCGCCATCACCGTGCATGTGCTGGTCAACCAGAAAATTGCCGGCAACCTGGCCGCGCTCGGCGCCTACGCACTGATGCTGTTCGCGCCGAATTTCGGACTCGAGCATCCGATGCTGGTCTATGCGTCGGACCCGGGCTGGGCGTATTCCGACATGCGTGGCTTCGGCACCACGCTGGGACCGGTGCTGTGGTTCAAGGTGTACTGGGCCGGATGGGCGTTGCTGTTCGCCGTGATCGCGCGACTGTTGTGGGTGCGCGGCGTGGAGCAGGGGGTGAAGCCGCGTTTGGCCATCGCGCGGGCACGCTTCAGTGCGCCAGTGGCGAGCGCGGCAGCGGTGGCAGTGGCTGTGATCGTCGTCGCCGGCGGGTACGTCTTCTACAACACCAATGTTCGCAACGACTACACCACGTCGGCACAACGCAATGCGCGCAGTGTCGACTACGAGCGGCGCTACGGCCGCAATGCCGACGTGCCGCAGCCGACGCTGGCAGCCACCCGGTTGCGCATTGAACTGTACCCGGCGCAGGGGTCGGCGACCATCGACGGCCATGACGTCTTCGTCAACCGCACATCGCGTCCAATCGACACGCTGCACGTGGAAACCTCGGCCTCGGTCGACACCGGTCCATTGCGTTTCGACCGCCCTGCGACGTTGGTCAAGGACGACACGGCGCACCGCCTTCGCATCGTGAAACTCGCCACACCATTGCAGCCCGGCGAATCGCTCGGCATGGACTTCGTGCTGCGTTTCGGCGGACGCGGTTTCAGTGCGCAAGGTGTCGACGATTCCATCGCCGCGCGCGCATCGCATTTCGAGCAGGACTGGCTTCCAGTGCTCGGCTACCAGAACAACCGCGAGCTCGGCGATGAGGGCATGCGGCGCAAGCTGGGCTTGCCGGCGCGGCCGGAAATTCCGCAGCTCAGCAATGTCCGCGCGCGCTATGACATACGCGGTCACGAGCGCGTCCAGCTCGACACCACCATCGGCACCGTGGATGGACAAACCGCGGTTGCGCCAGGCATGTTGCGCCGTAGCTGGCGCGAAGGCGGGCGTCGCTATTTCCATTACGTCACGGAAGCGCCGATCGACAACGGGTACGGCATTTACTCGGCCAACTACGCCGTGCATGAAGCGCGTTGGCAGGACGTCGCCATCCGTGTCTACCACCACCCCGCGCACGCCGCTAACGTGCCGCGCATGGCGCAAAGCGTGCGGGCCTCGCTGGAACGCTACACGCGCATCTTCGGCCCGTACCCGGCGCGCCAGCTGACTGTGGTCGAAGCCCCCGGCTACGCGCTGAGCGCGCGCTCGCACGCCACCAGCGTGCGCTTTTTCGAAGGGCTTGCCCTGTTGAACCCCGATGCCGACTGGCGCAAGGTCGATTTCGTGTTCGCGGTGATGGCGCACGAGATGGCGCACCAGTGGTGGGGCAATCTGTTGGTGCCCGCACCCGTTGCCGGGGCACCCTTCGTTGCGGAAAGCCTGGCCTGGTACAGCGCACTGGGTGTGATTGCCGATGCCAAGGGTGAGGCGCACCTTGATCGCTTCCTCGATGTCATGCGCGAGGACTACCTGGACCCGCGCGCCCGCGACGGCGTGCCACTGCTCGAAGCCGTCGACTGGTTCACCGCCTATCGCCTTGGTCCGTTCTCGATGGTCGCGTTGCGCGAAGCGGTCGGCGAAGCCCGGGTCAACCTGGCGTTGCGACGTTTCATGGACAAGCACGGCCAGGCCCAGACGCCGTTGCCGACCAGCCTGGATCTGTACGCCGAGTTGAAAGCGGTCACGCCCATCACTCAGCACGAATTCCTCGCGGACCTGTTCGAGCGCAACACCTTCTGGAAGCTGCGCACCAACACGGTCTCGGCCGAACCGGTCGGCAACGCGTGGCGCGTCACGCTGGAGGTGAGCGCCGAAAAAGTCTCCGTGGACAAGCAGGGCAACGAAACCAAGCGGCCATTGAAGGAACAGATCGATATCGGCGTCTACGGCCCCGACAGCGACGAGGCGCCGAGCGAAACACTGTATCTGGCCAAGCACCGGCTGCGCGCCGGCACGCAGCGCATCACGGTCACGGTTCCGAAACGGCCGGCGTCGGCCGGCATCGATCCACGCAACGTGCTGATCGATACGCGTCGGGAGGACAACGTGATCGTGGTGGCGGTGCAGCCCTGACGGCGCGGGAAGCACCAGTGCGTTGTCGTAGTCCTACGGTGCCGCAGTCCTGTGTGCAGTCGCGATGACCACCGGCAACTCGACAAAACTCGCCTGATCCGGCGCAAACGACACGCGTTGCGTCGCGGCGCGGTAGTCCCCGGGCTTGGCCTTGGCGATGTTCTCGACGAACGTCTGCGGGTTGCGGTCGTAGAGCGGGAACCAGCTCGACTGCACCTGCACCATGATCCGGTGCCCCGGCAGGAA
>JALYOU010000016.1 GCA_030856725.1 Pseudomonadota bacterium | reverse complement strand
GAGTGCGCTCGTCATCGGCACCGCGGCCGCATGGATTTCCGGCAAGAAAGTCGCGATCACCGACATGCCGCAGATGGTGGCGCTGTACAACGGCATGGGTGGCGGATCGGCGGCGGCGATTGGTGCGGTGGAGTTGTTCAAGATGAGCAGCGGTACGCATCCACTGCAGAACCCGCCACGAATAGTCGATCAGCCCCTGTTAGGCAACGACGTCGCACAGCTGCAGAATTCAGGACTGACCAGCGTCGTGATCGCTTTGGCCGTCATCGGTGCATTGATCGGCGCAGTGTCGTTGTCCGGTTCCGTCATTGCATGGGCCAAACTCGACGGCCGCATGGACAAACGCTACACCTTCCCGGGCCAGCAATATTTCAATGCGGCCGTCGCAATCGCGGCAGTGGTGCTTGGTGGGATCGTGATCCATTCGCTGGGCGTGCCGGCGATCATCGCGTTCTTCATCGTCTCGCTCGCGCTGGGCGTGCTGATGACGCTGCCGATCGGCGGCGCGGACATGCCGGTGGTGATCTCGCTCTACAACGCGTTGACCGGATTAGCGGTGGCATTCGAAGGTTACGTGCTCGGCAACGAAGCGTTGATCATCGCCGGCATGATGGTCGGCGCGGCCGGCATGCTGCTGACGCGGCTGATGGCCAAGGCGATGAATCGCTCGATCCGCAGCGTGCTGTTCTCCAACTTCGGCGGCAGCAGCGGCGAGGCGAAGGAAATCACCGGTGCACAGAAACCCATCGAGGCCGGCGATGTCGCCGCGATGATGGCGTATGCCGAACGCGTGGTGATCGTTCCCGGCTACGGCATGGCCGTTGCGCAGGCGCAGCACAAGATCTGGGAGCTGGCGCAGAAACTGATCGAGCGCGGCGTCAAGGTGAAGTTCGCCATCCACCCCGTCGCCGGCCGCATGCCTGGGCACATGAACGTGCTGCTCGCCGAAGCCGGAGTGCCCTATGACCTGATCGTCGACATGGACGACATCAATCCGGAATTTGCCAACACCGATGTCGCGCTTGTCATCGGCGCCAACGACGTGGTCAATCCCGTCGCGAAAACCGATCCTGCATCGCCGATCTACGGCATGCCGATCCTCGACGTGGTCAACTCAAAGAACACCATCGTCATCAAGCGTGGCAAGGGCACCGGTTTCGCGGGCATCGAGAACGCCCTGTTCTATGCCGACAACACGCGGATGCTGTACGGCGACGGCGCGGAAGCGGCGGGTGCTTTGGTGAGCGAGTTGAAAGCAGTGGACGGCGGCGGACACTGAAACCGCAGGCTGGGTTGGCGTCATCAGCCAGCATTTGGCGCTCCGCTGCAGCTGGGTTGATGGAACCAGCCAGCGTACGTTTCATGTGGCACGAAGGGGCTGAGTGCGCTGTTACCGCGCCGCAATCGCCGCAACGACAAGCGACACCCACAACCACGCCACATCACTCGCCTGATTGGCGAGTTGCGTCAGCGTCAGCGCATGTGCGCCGCCCAGTTTCAGCGCGGACTCCCACGGCAGCATTCCCATGAAGGTGCCCAGTTGCCCGGCGGCAATGCCCCAATTGGCGATGAGGATGGTCGCCATGGTCGCAATCACCGCCAGCAACGCACGCAGCCAACCCGGTCGATGGCCGCCGAGTCGCAACAGCACCGCGGCGTCCAGCGCAGCGACCACCGCCATCCAGCTGCATTGCCGATCCAGCGCCAGCGCGATCAGGATCCAGGCGGCTGCGCTTCCCGCCGTGCCGAGCGCAAGTAACAGCCAAGCCAGTCGGGGCGTGCGCGGTGTCGTTGGCACCGAACGCTCAGCGAGCATCGAGAAAGGTGGGCATGTCGGCACCGCGGTCGTGGGACCGACGATCATCACGATTGCAGCACTTCCGCGCAATCGGCCGTCATGCCCTTGCGCCGGAAACGCTAAAATGCTTTTCAGGAGCCGGCCTTCCCGGAGCCGGCCTGCCTTGCGCAGGCTCTCCCCAGCCCCACGTTGATCGCATGTATTCCCGCAGCAGTGAACCCGTCCGTTTCGAACGCGACTGCGATGCCGTCCTGGTACCGCAAGGCGAAGCCGTGAGCCTGCCCGCCGGCAGCATCGGTTACATCACACAGGCATTGGGCGGTAGTTTCACCGTGTTCGTGGAAGGCAATCTGTTCCGCATCGCCGGCCGCGACGCCGACGCCATCGGCAAGGAACTGCCGCAGGCGCTGGAGTTGCCGCCGGGCGCCAGCGACGAGGATGTGGAACAGATCGTGTGGAAGCAGCTGCGCACGTGCTTCGATCCGGAAATCCCGATCAATGTGGTCGATCTTGGCCTGGTGTACGAAGCCAACATCCGCACCCGCGGCGATGGCACTCGCGATGTCGAGGTCAAGATGACGCTGACCGCCCCTGGTTGCGGCATGGGCGACATCCTGGTCGACGACGTGCGCAGCAAGCTGGAACTGATCCCGACCGTGGCCGAAGCCGATGTCGAACTGGTCTTCGATCCGCCCTGGAACCGCACGATGATGTCGGAAGCCGCGCGGCTGGAAACCGGGATGCTGTGACTGTGTCCAGTGCCGATTGGCAGCGACGTGTCATATCTGTGACCAGCGTCGCACTTAAACGGTGGCGTATTGCTGCACATGCAGCGTGTGTCACATACAGCTGTCGTTTAAGGTCACTTTGCGCCGCAGTATTTCTCTGCCCGCACGCTGGTCCGGCGTCCAGGTAATCCCGACGACTCTCGGGTGCGCCCAGGCGACCGGACTTACTCCGCGATTTCGCGGCACACTCTTAGTTCGGGGGTTTCACGATGTCTGATATCTCGCGCCGCATGCGCAAGCATGCACTGGCCGTAGCGACCGTGGTCGCGTTGTCATCGATCGTTGCTGGTTCGGCATTCTCGGCCGGCAGCAAATCGTCTGGGCAATCGGCTGACGCCGCTTCCAAATTCCGTTTCGCCTCGCAGCCGATCGAAGGCCAGTACATCGTGGTGCTGAAGGACGAGATTGCCAGCCTGAAAGGCGAATCCGCGGGCAAACGTGCTGCGGTCGCGGACGTGGCACGCGCCTTGGCCTCCCAGCATCGTGCCGAACTGAAACAATCGTTCGAGCATGTCCTGCGCGGTTTCGTGGTGCGCGCCTCGGACCAGGCGCTGGCGCGGCTGATCGCCGACGAGCGCGTTGAATACGTCGAGGAAGACGGCCTGGTGCACGCCAGTGCAACACAGTCCAATGCGACCTGGGGCCTGGACCGCAGCGACCAGCGCAACATGCCGCTCAGCGGCACCTACACCTACGACACCACGGCCTCGGCCGTGCACGCCTACATCGTCGATACCGGCATCCGCGCCAGCCACGTCGATTTCGGTGGCCGCGTCAGTGGCGGCTATACCGCCATCAGCGACGGCAATGGCACCAACGACTGCAACGGCCACGGTACCCACGTCGCCGGCACCGTCGGCGGCAATACCTGGGGCATCGCCAAGGCGGTCAAGCTGCACCCGGTCCGGGTGCTGGGTTGCACCGGCTCGGGCAGCAATTCAGGCGTGATCGCTGGCATGGACTGGGTCGCTGGTAACCACGTCAAGCCGGCGGTGGCCAACATGAGCCTCGGCGGCGGCGCGTCGCAGGCCACTGACGATGCGGTGGCGCGGATGACCAACGCCGGCGTGACCGTCGCGGTCGCGGCAGGCAACGACAACGGCAACGCCTGCAGCTATTCGCCAGCGCGTGCAGCCTCGGCGATCACGGTCGGCTCGACCACCAACACCGATGCGCGCTCGTCGTTCTCCAACTACGGCACCTGTCTCGACATCTTCGCCCCGGGCTCGTCAATCACATCGGCCTGGTCGACCAGCGATACGGCCACCAACTCCATCAGCGGCACATCAATGGCGTCGCCACACGTCGCCGGCGTGGCAGCGCTGTACCTCGCCGTCAACCCGAGTGCCACGCCCAGCCAGGTCACCACAGCGCTGATCAACAACTCCACCACGGGCAAGGTCACTGGCGCCCAGACCGGCTCGCCAAACCGTCTGCTGTATTCGCTGTTCGGTACCACGCCGCCGCCTAGTGAGACCGTTGTGCTCAACGTAAACCTGGCATCGGTCGCCACGGGCGGCGTATCGCCCAACTACTCGGTCGCGATTCCCTCGGGCACGACCAAGCTGGTGGTGGCGATTTCCGGTGGAACCGGCGATGCCGACCTGTACGTGCGCGCCGGCGCGGTGCCGACGACCAGCAGCTACAGCTGCCGTCCGTATCTCAGCAGTAACAACGAGACGTGCACCTTCAACAATCCCGTTGCAGGAAGCACGTATTACATCAACGTCCGTGCCTACAGTTCGTACTCCGGTGTCAATCTGAAAGCGACGCGTACGCCCTAAGCTTGGCTTGAACTGATTGACAAGAAAAACCCCGGCTAACCCCGGGGTTTTTTTGTGCCGAATGATGGTGCAGCTTGTCTCCCGATTCGTTCGTCATGGTTCGTAACCTGAATGCTTAAGCGTGAACGCAGCTTCATAAACCGGTTGTGTGATCGAAATCGTTTTATTTGCTGCAACTGCAACGTGCACGAAGTGCCAATTGCAACATACGGTCACAAAGCGGGTTACGTCACTTCCGCGCAGTTGGTCTGGTCGAGCGCGTCGGTCCCAGTCATATTGGAACCGGGCAATCTCCAGGCCTTTGCCGCATCTGCGGCTCTCGATTTCCCACAGGGGGGAAGTTCCCGATGTCCGATGTCTCTAAGCGTCGCGTGCGGTTGCACGCGCTGGCAGCTGCCACCGCGGTCGCGTTGTCTTCCATGGCCGCCGGTTCGGCGTTTGCCGCCGATCGCGTGGATCTGAGCGGGTTGCAGTCCGCTGCGCAGCACGATCGTTTCATCATCAAGTATCGCGACGGCAG
>JALYOU010000014.1 GCA_030856725.1 Pseudomonadota bacterium | reverse complement strand
GCGCAGGCCGGGCAAGCGTTCCGCAACCAGCACGGTAGCGCCGAGGAACACGGGCAGCATGCGCGTGATTTCTCCGAGGCGACTGCCCGGCAGCACGGCAAGCACCGGGTCGTGCATCGGGATGTTCCAGCGCGCGCGTGGGTCGGCGCGATCGGGTTCCAGCGGCATCGCATCGGCGAGCGGATGACCGGTGAAGCGCGCATCGACGCCGTGCCGCGCATATAACGGCGGTTCCATGGGGAACAGGCACAGCACGCGATCGGCGCTGCGGCCGATGGTTGCCGCGCGGTGCTCCCGCCACGCCCAGATCGACGGACTGACGTAATGCACCGTGTGGATGCCGCGCTGCTTGAGCCAGCGTTCCAGCCCGAGGTTGAAGTCGGGCGCGTCGATGCCGATGAACACATCCGGTTTCCACGCCAGTACGCGTTGACGCAGGGTGCGTCGCAGTTTGAGTAGACGCGGCAGGTGGTGCAGCACTTCGGCAAGTCCCATCACGGCCAGTTCGTGCGCGTCGTGCCATGCCTCAAGGCCAGCCGCGCGCATTGCATCCCCGCCGACGCCGGCGAATTCGGCATCGGGATAGCGTTGCCGCAGATGTTGGATGAGGCCCGCACCGAGCAGGTCGCCGGAGGATTCACCCGCGCAAAGAGCAAAACGGATGGGATTCATCGCGCCAACGGCCGCTCGCTGCCTTCGATGAACGCAAGCAGCTGGCGGACGTCGTCGCTGTCTTGCGCGAGTGCCGCAAGCTTCACCTTTGCATCGTCCAAGGTTGCGCCAGACACATACAGTGCCCGGTACGCGCGCTTGATCGCCGCGATGCGGTCGCTGTCGAAGCCGCGGCGCTTCAGGCCTTCGCTGTTGACCCCGCGCGGCCGTCCGTATTCGCCCGCGGCCACCATCACGAACGGCGGCACGTCGCCATTGACCAGCGCGCCCATGCCGATGAATGCATGCGCGCCGATGCGGCAGAACTGATGGATGCCGGCGAAGCCGCTGAGGATGACGTGGTCGCCGACTTCGACATGCCCGGCCAGCGTGGCGTTGTTGGAAAAAACGGTGTGGCTGCCGACGCGGCAATCGTGCGCGATGTGAGCGTAGGCAAGGATCCAGTTGTCATCACCGATGCGGGTCATGCCGTCAACGGCGCCGGTGCCGCGATTGATGGTGACGAATTCACGGATGGTGTTGCGGTCGCCGATCACCAGCTCGCTGCGCTCACCGCGGTATTTCTTGTCCTGCGGCTCGCCGCCGAGCGCGGCATGGCCGAGGATGCGGTTGTCGCGTCCGATCTGCATTGGGCCGTGGAGACTGCAATGCGGGCCGATCTGCGTGCCGTCGCCGATGATGACATCGGCGCCGACCAGGCAGAAGGCCCCGACCTCAACGCCTGCCCCTAGTTGTGCCGCCGGATCCACCACAGCGGATGGATGGATCGCGGATCTGGCGGGCGTCACCGTATCAGCCCTTGACTTCGGCGCACAGGATTTCAGCGGACGCAGCTTCCTTGCCGTCGACGCGCGCGATGCCGACATACATGCCCATGTTGCGAATGACGCGCTTGAGCGTGACGTCGAGTTCGAGCCGGTCGCCGGGCACCACCATTTTCGAGAACCGCGCGTTGTTGATCTTCACCAGGTAGAACAGGCAACCGTTGGCATCGGCGGTGCGCGACAGTTGGGTCAGCAATCCACCCGCCTGCGCCAGCGCCTCGATCACCAGCACGCCCGGCATCACCGGGTGGCCCGGGAAGTGGCCCTGGAAAAACGGTTCGTTGATGGTCACGTTCTTGTACGCCAGCACGCGCTTGTTGGCCTCGAACTCCGTGACGCGGTCGACCAGCAGGAAGGGATAGCGGTGCGGCAGCAGGGCCTGGATTTGATCTGTGTCGATGGGAAGTGTCACGGCAGGCTTCATTTTTAATCCTCGTCCGCCGAAACGCTGCTGCGGTTGATGTGTACTTGAAAAAATTCTTTCGAGAGAAAAAACCGGGAGCTCTTCGAGAAAACGAAAAAAATCAAGGGAAATCGTCGTCCCGAGGGCTCGCAACAGCGAAACTGGTCAAGCCGGAGCCCGTGCGTGAGAGCCGGCGATTCAACTTGGGCCCGGACTTCGCCGGGATGACGACGCTTTTCCTATTGGGTCGTTTATTCCTGGACGTCCTTTACTCTGGAACTTCCTTTGAAGCGCCTGAAATCACGCGCCGTGCCAGCGCATCAAGCTGCTTGAAACGCGCCGCGTTCTTGCGCCAGCTGCGATTGTCCATCAAAGGCGTGCCCGATGAATACTCGCCCGGCTCGCGGATCGAACTGGTTACCAGGCTCATCGCAGTGACGACGACGCGGTCGCACACCTCAAGATGCCCGA
>JALYOU010000367.1 GCA_030856725.1 Pseudomonadota bacterium | reverse complement strand
GACTATTACTCGGTCAAGGAAGCCATTTTCCCGTTCGCGAAATTCCAGAACGTCGATCCCATCCTCGGCCCAGAAATGCGTTCGACCGGTGAAGTGATGGGCGTTGGCCGCAGCTTCGGAGCCGCATTTGCACGCGCGCAGGAAGCCGCAAGCATCAAGGCGCCGCCGGTCGGGAAGGCATTCATCTCGGTGCGCGATCCCGACAAGGTGCGCGTGTTGCCGGTGGCGCAGGATCTGATCCGCCGAGGTTATTCGCTGGTCGCGACCAGCGGCACGGCGAAATGGTTGCGCGAACACGACATCGACTGCGCGCAGGTCAACAAGGTCATCGAAGGCCGTCCGCACATCGTCGACCTGATCAAGAACGGCGAGATCACCTACATCGTCAACACCACCGAGGGCAAGCAGGCGATTGCCGACTCGTTCTCGATCCGCCGCGAAGCCCTGCAACATCGCGTGACCTATTCCACGACCATTGCCGGCGCAAAGGCGTTGCTGCATTCTCTGGACTACCGCGACAGCGGCCCGGTGTGGGCGCTGCAGGAGTTGCACAAGGAACTCGTTGTATGAAACCCGGTGAGCAGGCATGAGAGTGCCGTTGACAGTGAAGGGTGCGCAGCGGTTACGCGCCGAACTTGAAGAATTGAAATCGGTCAAACGGCCCACGGTGATCGCAGCGATCGCCGAGGCGCGGGCGCATGGCGACCTGAAGGAAAACGCCGAGTACCATGCGGCACGCGATCAACAGAGCTTCATCGAAGGCCGCATCAAGCAGCTCGAGGGTGATTTGTCGCACGCACAGCTGATCGACGTGGCGACACTCAATGCCGGTTCGCGGGTTGTCTTCGGCGCGACTGTCGAGCTGGCGGATTCAGATAGCGGAGAGGAAACCCGCTACCAGATCGTTGGCGACCTGGAGGCCGATATCAAGCAGGGACTGATCGCCATCTCGTCGCCACTCGCGCGCGCGCTGATCGGCAAGCACGAAGGCGATGAAGTCACCCTGCAGGCGCCCGCTGGCGAACGCACCTACGAAATCGTCGGCGTCAGCTACGAAGGCTGAGGATGCCACGAGCCACACTGCTGCTGCCTGCTGCCGCGCGTTTCGGCAAGCAGGGACTGCGCGATGTTGCCGCACGCGCATTCGGCCGCGCAGACCGGATCACGCACGTTAGCGAAGGCCGTCGCTCGCAGCTGTTGCGGTATTTCAGCCTCGTCCCGAACCACTGGCCAATTGCGGCGCTGACGCGTCAGGTGGACGCAGGCGATGCCGCGCTCTCCGCGTGGCTACGCGCCGACCCCGCCTACGTGCAACCCGACATCAACGGCGCGCGCCTGCTCGCCTGCGGTGACATGTTGCAACTGACCGAAGCCGACAGCGCCGCAATGCTGCCCGACTTGAAGCCATTGTTCGGCGACCTCGGTTTTCCGATCGATGCGCCGTCGCCATCGCGGTGGTACCTGCGCGTGCCTCGCGAATCGAAGCTGCCTGCATTCACCGATCCTGAAAACGCACTCGGCGACGATCTGTTCGAGCATCTCGCCGAAGGCGTCGATGGCCGTCGTTGGCGCGCAGTGCTCAGCGAGGCGCAGGTCGTCCTCCACAACCATCCATGGAATGCGCAGCGCGTTGCACAGGGAAAACTGCCCGTGAATTCGCTGTGGTTCTGGGGTGGGGGCGTATTGCCGGACTTCGTGCAGCGATCGCACGACGTCGTATGCACCGATGAGGAAACGATGCGTGCGTTGGCCGCTGCCTCACTGCCGTCATCACCTGAAACTGGATCCATTCCGCCGCAACCTCTGCCGCCACGGTTTGCAACAGTGGCCGGCGATGCGTTGTTCGATCTGCAGGCGGAACGCGATCTGGCGCGACTCCAGGACGGCTGGCTGGAACCGGCATTGCTCGCAGCGCAACGCGGCGAACTGGATTCGTTGCAAATCGACTTTGCCGACGGTGCCGTCTTCACCATCAAGCGGATGCAACGCTGGCGCATCTGGCGCAAGCCGCTGGCCAGCTTGAACCCATGACCGCACCGACAATTCGTCGCAGGGAATGCGAGGTCGGCGACGACGGGGCAAGCGATGGCTGGCCGCACACCGTCCTGCCGCTGTTGCGGCGCATCCATGCGGCACGCGGTGCGCGCGACATACGACAGGCTCAGCCGCGGCTGACCGATCTGCATCCACCCGATTTACTCGGCGGCATGGACGCGGCCTGCGATCTCCTACTGGATGCAATCCAGGCGAACCGCCACATCGTGGTCGTTGGTGATTTCGATTGCGATGGCGCCACCGCATGCGCGGTCGGCGTGCGCGGCTTGCGGATGCTCGGCGCGCGCAACGTGAGCCATGCGGTGCCCAATCGAATGGTGCATGGCTATGGCCTGTCGCCCGCACTCGTGGAAGAACTTGCGGCGATGCGGCCAGAATTACTGGTAACTGTCGATCACGGTATCGCCTGCCACGCCGGCATCGCCGCGGCAAAAGCACTTGGTTGGAAGCTCCTGGTTACGGATCACCACCTGCCCGGCGAACACCTCCCATCCGCAGACGCCATCGTCAATCCAAATCTCGTCGGCGATGCCTTTCCGAGCAAGATGCTGGCAGGTGTCGGCGTCATGTTCTACGTCCTGCTGGCGCTGCGGCGCAGACTTCGCGATGCCGGATGTTTTTCAGCCACAGGTGAGCCGGATCTGTCGGCGCTGCTTGATCTCGTCGCGGTGGGTACCGTCGCAGATCTCGTCCCTCTCGATGCCAACAACCGCGCATTGGTCGGTGCCGGCCTGCGTCGTCTGCGCGCAGGGCAGGGATGCGCCGGTCTGAATGCCCTGATCGACATCAGCGGCTGCAATGCAGCCTCACTTAATTGCACCGACATCGGATTCCGCATCGCGCCGCGACTCAATGCTGCCGGGCGTCTGGAAGACATGGCACTCGGCATCGAATGCCTGCTCACGGACGATACCGTGCAGGCGCGCCACATCGCGCACACGCTCGATGGCATCAACGCGGAACGCCGCGGCCTGCAACAGAACATGGTCGACGATGCGCAGGCGCTGCTCGATAACATCAAACTCGAGGGCGATCTTCCAGCAGGCCTGTGCCTGTTCGATGCGCAATGGCATCCCGGCGTGGTTGGGCTGGTCGCGTCGAAAATGAAGGAAATGATGCATCGCCCGACCATTGCATTCGCTCCATCGGAACCGGGCAGCACCTCGCTGCGAGG
>JALYOU010000266.1 GCA_030856725.1 Pseudomonadota bacterium | reverse complement strand
TCGGGGATCGGGATGACCACGTCGATATCGTGATCCGGTCGCTGGCGCAGGATTTTCTCGCCCAGCGTCACGCCCATGCGCATGCGCGCCTTGTGCACCGAGATGTCCTCCATCATCGAGTCGGGACGCGCGAAATACACGTACTCGAAGATGCACGGCGTGTGTTCCTGCGGCGCCGCGCAGATCTGCGCGAACAATTCACCGCGCGGGGTGATGACGATGGCCTCGCCCGGCGCGACGTCGCGCACGCGCTCGAACCCGAGGATGTCGAGCGCCACTGATTCCGAGGCGATCGCGTATTCGTTGCCCGCATCGGTGCTGCGCTTGCCCAGCACCAGCGGGCGGATACCGTGCGGATCTCGGAACGCGACCAGACCGAGTCCAAGCACCGTGGCAACGACCGCATAGCCGCCCCTGGCGCGGCGGTTGACGCCTTCGATGGCGCGGAACACGGCGTCAGGTGTCAACGCCTTCTGCGTGTCGAGTTCATGCGCGAACACATTCAGCAATACTTCCGAATCGGAATCGGTGTTGACGTTGCGGCGATCCTGCTCGAACACTTCGCGCCGCAACGCATCGGTGTTGATCAGGTTGCCGTTGTGAGCGAGTGCAATGCCGTACGGCGAATTGACGTAGAACGGTTGCGCCTCGTCGACACCTTCATTGCCGGCGGTAGGATAACGGCAATGGGCGATGCCGACCTTGCCCTCGAGCAACAGCATGGCCTTGTCGTCGAACACATCGCGCACCAGCCCGTTGCCCTTGTGCACGCGCAGATGCGAGCCGTCGGCCGTGGCGATGCCGGCCGCATCCTGGCCACGGTGCTGCAACACGGTCAGGCCGTCATACAACTCGGCGGCGACTTCCGAAGTGGCGACGATGCCGATGATTCCGCACATGCTCAAGTCTTCCTTACGCGCGTGACCACAAATAACCGCGCCAATGGTTGCAATTATGCGCGCTCCGCCCTGCCGTCCCGCTAACCCAGCTGAACGCGATCAGCCGCCCACGGCGGCAGCCAGTCGCGCAGCCACGCTGCACCAGGAATCAACAGCGGCACGATCAGCGACTGCCGCCACGCCGGCTCACGCGGCATCGAGGTGAATCCCAACGCCAGCACCAGCACGCAGGCGATCACGCCGCCGCGCACCAAGCCGAACATGAAGCCGAGCGTGCGATCGAGTCCGCTCAATCCCGCCGAATGAATCATGCGCCGCAACATCCATCCCACCAGTCCGACCACCACCAGCACGGCGATAAAGCTCAATCCGTAACCCGCGAAAAGATGCCGCCATCCCGGCGCAGCGCCGGCGGACAACCATTGCGCCGATTCCGCGCCGTAATGAAACGCGGCCAGGCCGGCCAGCAACCACGCCACGATCGACACCACCACGCCGACAAGGCCGCGCATCACGCCGAGCAGCGCCGACAGGGCGATGATCGCCAGCAACATCCAGTCCGTCGGGCTCATGTTGCGTGTGGCGTTGCTGCCTTATGGATGCGGACGAACAATGCCATCGATTCCGGTTTTCGCACGCACCTGCGCTTTGAGCTGGGCGGCATCTGCACGGCTGGCAACGGGGCCGACGCGCACACGGGTCAGCGTGCCCTTGTCGGTGTTCACTTCCTCGGTGAATGCGGCCATGCCCGCGGCGCGCACACGGTCGCGTAATGCGTTCGCATCAGCAGGCTTGCTGAAGGCGCCGAGCTGTACGGCGAAGCCGACATTGGCCGCTGCGGGTGCGGAGACGGTGGGCGCTGCGGGTTTGGCAGGTTCCGTTGGCTTGGGCACGCTTGGCTGAGGCTGGGGCACCGCGGCCACCGGCTTGGGATCGGCCGGCTTTGCTGCGGGTTCGGACGGCAGGGGAATCGTTGCGACGACGGGCGTTACGGTTGTCGCGGCCGGCTTCGATGCGGCAGGTTGCAATGGCGTCGCATCCCTGGCGTCGAGCACCACGACCGCTGCGTTGACGTCATCGCGTACATGCGCGGCCCGCAAGCGCGCCGCTTCCGCCGACGCGCGCGTGGCGTAAGGACCGATGCGCACGCGGTATGCGGTGCGATTGTTTGCATTGACGGTTTCCTGGAAGCCTGGCAATTGCGACTGCTGCAGCGCGCGCACCACGGCTTGTGCGTTCGCCGCGGTGGAATAGCTTCCGAAACTCACCGCGTAATCGCCGCCGGCGACCGCTGCGTGCAGGTTGTCGTTGACCGCGTTTGTGGCATCGCCCGGCAAGGTGTCGCTCGATGCTGCGTTGTCAGCGCCAAGGGGAACGGCTTCGCTGACGGCGCCCGTCATGCGATCGCCCGGCTGCGCCGGCATGCCGAGCGCGCCGCCGTCCGGCGCGTTACCCGGCGTGACCAGCGGCAGTTCACGTGTTTCGTATTCGCCGCCCGGTGCATTGGGCATATCCAGCGGCACGTCGGACACACCGCTCTCGGGAGCGGGCCCTTGGATCAGCACTGGAAGGAAGATGACCGCGAGCGCGACCAGAACGGCTGCGCCCCAGAGGCGCTGTTTCAGGGCAGGTTCCATCGGATCTCGTGGGCGACCGGCGAATTGCCACGTGAATTATACCGCCGTGTCCGGCATGCATAAGCCGCCGCGAGGCCTTTCGTAAGAGCGGCTTCAGCCACGGGCGCTTGATCCTGTCCTGCAATGCGAATGACTAGCGAAAGCTCGCGGCCGAAACCGCTCCTACGCCCCGAAGGAAGTCCCCTTGGGGGACGAAGATCCTGCCGCGCTGAGCTCGCGCATTGCATCAGACGCTGTGTAAAACGAACCGAAGACCAGAATCCGATCCCCGATTACAGCAACTGCTTGTGCCGCGGCCAGAGCCGAAGCAACCGTCTCGAACGTCTTTCCAGCACGTGCATCGTTGGCCTGCATGCGTGCAGCGAAGTCCTGGGCCGCCAGTCCACGCAGACCCGCATCGGCCAGACCCGCCAGATACCATGCGTCGATCTGTCCCGCGACGGCGGCGACAATCCCATCCAGGTCCTTGTCGCCCAATGCGGCGAACACCGCAAGCGTGCGCCCGGCTACCGGTGCTTCGCGCAACCACTGCGACAACGCACGCGCGGCCTGAGGATTGTGTGCGACATCGACCACGATCTCGACACAATTACGCACGAATCGTTGCACGCGCGCGGCAATCTGCGCATCGGCGATGCCTTCTCGCCATGCTTCTGTTGGAATTGGCACGTCCAACGCGCGCAAGGCCGCGATTGCGGCGGCGGCGTTGCGTAGCTGCACAGGCGCTGCCAGATTCGGAATCGGCAGTTCCATTTCGCACCCTACCTCGCGCCAGCACCACGTATTTGTAGACAGCTCATGGTGAGCCCTGAGCCTTGGGCTCGTCGAAGGGTCGAAGGGTCGAACCATCGGCTCGAAGAAATAATCGCAGCCCGCACGCACCGCCGATGCGCCGATTGCGTATGCGTGGCGCAACACGCTGGCCGGCGGATCGTCCTCGCCCAGCACCAATGGCTTCCATGCGCGGGCAATGCCCGCCTTCTCGAAGCCGATGCTCTCGCGATCGCTGCCGAGATAGTCCTGATGGTCCAGATCCACCGTCGTGATCACGGCGACATCCGCATCGACGATATTGACCGCATCGAGCCGGCCTCCGAGCCCAACTTCAAGAATGGCGAGATCTAGGTCGCGCTGCGCGAACAACCACAAGGCGGCGAGCGTGCCGAACTCGAAGTACGTCAGTGGAACGGGGTCTTTTTCGCGGCCGGCACCCGGATCGTGTGAGGTGACCAATCGCGCTGCTTCCACCACCTCGAACGCGGCAATCAGGTCTGCATCCGTCGCGTCACGTCCATCGATCCTCACGCGTTCGTTGTATGCCAGCAGATGTGGTGAGGTGTAGGCACCGACGCGCCATCCCGACGCACGCGCGATGCTTTCGATGAAGGCAACCGTCGAGCCCTTGCCGTTGGTGCCTGCCACGGTAATGACATGCCGCGCTGGCTTGGCGAGTTGCAGGCGCGCCGATACTTCGCGCACGCGCTCCAAGCCCATGTCGACAGATTTCGAATGCTGGCGTTCGATGTGCGCCAGCCAGTCGGAAAGCGTATGTGTCATAACGCGCGATGCACCGCTTCTCCGAAGAACGCGGTGTGATGCGAACAATCGTTGAGGCGCACCACTTCCAGATGTCCCACGTCGGCGCCTTCCAGCAGGTTCAGCGTGGTCGGCGCCTGCCGGAACGTCCACAGCTTCGCCAGCGGAATGCCCAGCACGCGGCACAGGAGCACGCGGTTGACCGCGTCGTGCGCGACGACCAGCAATGTGTCGTCGCTGCCCATGCCTTCAGCGGCAGTGACCAGGGCTGGCCACGCACGATCCAGCACATGCTGCAGCGATTCGCCTTCCGGCATCAGCACGTCGTGGGGCGCATCACGCCATTGCTGGAGACGTTCGCCATCACGGTCGTGGATTTCGCTGGCAAGCAGGCCTTCCCAGGTGCCGTGCGCGATTTCCTGCAAGGCCGGATCGGTGGTGAGGCGTGTGGCACGTTCTTCGCCGAGTGCAAGTTGTGCAGTGCGCAGCGCGCGAGAGAGTGGTGAAGCGACAGCGCGATCGATGCGGATATCGCGCAGGCGTTCGCCGAGTGCGCGCGCCTGCGATTCGCCGACAGGAGATAGTGGAATGTCGACCTGGCCCTGGTAGCGGCCTTCGGCATTCCATGCAGTTTCGCCGTGACGTGCGAGGATGATTTTCATTGCGTATCGATGCTCCGGACAAGAAAAGCAATGGAAAAACAAGGCGACATCGGTATCAGTATGGGAGCGACGGAAGTCGCGACTTGACGCGTAGGTCGCGACTTCCGTCGCTCCCACAAAAAGGCTCTCTGCCACCTCGTCAAAGCTTTCCGACGTTTTTCACGAATGGGTTACAAGTTTGAAACCTACAACGCCTCCAGCGACAGCACCCCCGGAATCGTCCGCAGCGCCAGCAACTGCGCATCCGGCGCCGCGCGATCGACGGTGATCGCCGCAATCGCTTCACCATCGCCCTTGGCACCAAGCGAAAAGTTGACGATGTTGACGCCAGCCGCACCTAGGTGCGAACCGACGAGGCCGATCATGCCGGGGCGGTCCTCGTTGCGCATCAGCAGCAGGTGTGCGGACGGATCGAAGTCAAGTTCGACGCCATCCAGCCGCACCACGCGCGGGCCGCGGTGCAAGGTCGCCTCCACTTCGCGCGCTCCGCCGCGTTCGTCCTCGACGCGCAATTTCAACAAACGATCGAAACCGTCGCCATCGCCGCCGACGGTTTCCGCCACCACCAGCCCGCGCGATGCGGCTTCGGCGAGTGCATTCACGGGCGTGACGCGACTCGACACTTCGCCCAGCAGCGAGGCCACCAGCAAACGCGTCAACGGCCGTGGATCCAGCGATTGGCTGCGTCCCGCATAGGTGATGTGCAGGCGTGTCGGCGCAGGGACCAATCGCGCGATCAGCTTGCCCAACGCTGACATCAACGGCATCCACGGCCCCACTTCGCGCGCTGCTTCCGCGGTCAACGGCGGCAGGTTGACGCAGCCGGCCACCGCGCCGG
>JALYOU010000265.1 GCA_030856725.1 Pseudomonadota bacterium | reverse complement strand
TTCGTCGAGCCCGGCGAATCGCTGGAGCAAACCGTCGCGCGCGAAGTGTTCGAGGAAAGCGGGGTACGTGTGCGCGGCAGCCGCTATCTCGCTTCGCAACCGTGGCCATTTCCTGGCTCGTTGATGCTCGGCTTCATTGCCGATGCCGAACCCGACATCCCGCGCGTCAGCGACGAGCTCGAAGACGCACGCTGGTTTGGCATCGATGAAGTGTCACGCGCGATCCGCGGCGAATCACGCGACGGCGAATTGCTGCTGTCGCCATCGATTTCGATTTCGCGGTGGCTGGTGGAAACCTGGTACGCATCCCGCCCTTCGTAGGCGCGCCTCCCAGGCGCGACGAATGCTTACCGGTAACGCCTATCGCGCCTGAGAGGCGCTCCTGCGGTCAAACCGGTGCACACACGCTTCGGCAAAATCGTGGCTCACCACCTCGCGTTAGAATCGCCCCATGGCCGCCACCCTCATCGCCGTTATCGTCGCGCTCGTCCTCGGGCATCTCGCACAATCCTTGGCCGCGTCCGTGCGCCACTTCGCGTGGTATGGCAACTGGCTGCGCTGGCTGGACGCGCGCTTCCCCGAAGGCAGTTTCTGGCGCGGCCGTTACGGCATCGTGCTGGCTCTGCTGCCCCCGCTGGTGGTCGTCGGCCTGTTCCAGCTCGCGCTGGACGAACCGCTGCTCGGTTTGGCTGGACTACTGTTCGGCGTCGTCGCGCTGTTCTACGCATGGGGGCCGCGCGATCTTGATCTTGATGTCGAGGCCATTGTCGAAGCGCGCGATCCGATCGCACGCCGCGACGCCGCCGCGAAACTGTGGCCGGAAGGCGAAGGCGTCTCGCTCGATGCCGCAAGCCTGGTCGATGCGGTGTTCAGCAGTGGCCTGCGCCGCTGGTTCGGCGTGCTGTTCTGGTTCCTGCTGCTCGGCCCCGTTGGTGCCTTGCTGTACCGCCTTGCTGCGCTTTCGGCCGAAGGCGGCTACGCCCGCGCGCTGCCGCCCGAAACCGCCGCCGGCGCACGCAGCCTGCTGGCGATGCTCGACTGGCCTGTCGCGCAACTGATGACGCTGTCGATGGCGCTGGTCGGCAACTTCGACACCGTGCTCGGCGCGTGGCGCGACAACGGCGGCGCATCGTTCCAGCTAAACAGCAACTTCCTCGGCGCCGCTGCGCGTGCCAGTGTCAAGAGCGAACTGGCGGACGAAGCGATGGACTACGTCGAATCGGGTGCTTCCACCACGACTGACATGGTGGCCACCGCGCCCGAGTTGCCGGAACTGCGCGATGCGATGAGCCTGGTCTGGCGAATCCTGTTGCTGTGGCTCGCGGTCATTGCCCTGTTTGTCATCGCTGGCTGGGTGGCCTGAAACACGTTGCACTCTAAGCTGGTGAAGCTGCGCTGCAGCCTTCATCGGCAACCCACCGGAGCGGTGCACAGATGTTGACCAAGCTCTCAGCCATGCGCATTGGCCTTGCGGCCCTGGCGCTCATCGCGATGGGCCAACAGTTGTTCTTGCACGTCGCAGCGTCATACAGCGTTTTGAACTTTTTCAGCTACTTCACCAATCTCTCCAACCTCTTCGCCAGTTTCGTCCTTCTGGCCACGGTCGCGCTGGCTTCGAGAAGCAGCGCCCCGGATGTCATGCGATATGTGTCGGCGGTGAACATGGCGGTGGTCGGTATCGTCTTTGCCGTGCTGCTACGCGACGCCGATCTAGGCCAGTTACGTCCATGGATCAACTTCGTCCTGCACTACGTCATGCCGGTTGCAATCGTCGTGGACTGGATGCTGCAACCGCCTGTTCGAAAACTCAACGCCACGCACCTCGCCATCACGCTGGTGTTCCCGGCGACCTATCTTGTCTACACCCTGCTGCGCGGGATGACGACAGGCTGGTACCCGTACCCGTTTCTCAACCCCGCGACGGCCGGAGGCTATACCGGGGTTGCCATGTATTCGTTGGGCATCTTTGTCGCATTTCTTGTCGTCGGCTTTGCGCTGCTGGCCGTCGGGAACCGCTCGTCGACAGAAGATGTGCGCCCTTCAGAAGCTGACTCCTGACCTTTCAGGCGTCGCACGCAACGAAGATTGACGGTGTGTCAGGCGCTGTCGCCGCGTAGCGAGCGCACTCTGGTTTCCAGCAACAAGGCGGTGGCTTCGTTACCGGGGACCGCCGTTTCGGCGACGACTTCTATCGGTGCCCGGAAACGCTTGGGCATCCGAGGGCTCGGCTTCCCGCCATGCGCCGCGCCGCGGCGGCTCCACATGCTCGCCCACATCCCGCGCAACGCCATCGGCACCACTGGCACCGGACGCCCTGCCTCTCGCGCCCGCGCGAGAATTTTTTCGACACCTGACTTGAACTTCGCGATCTCGCCGTCGGAGGTCAATCGTCCTTCGGGGAAGATGCCGATCAGTTCGCCTTCCGCCAGCGCGCGATCGATCTCATCGAATGCGTCCTGCATGATCGCCGCATCTTCTTTCGCGCCCGCAATCGGAATCGCTTTGGCCGTGCGGAAGATCCAGCGCATCACCGGGGTGTTGAAGATCCTGTAATACATCACGAAGCGCACCGGCCGCGGAATGCTCGCGCTCAGGATCAGCGCGTCCATGTAACTGACGTGGTTGCACACGATCAGCGCCGCGCCTTCATCGGGAATGTGCGCGATGCCGCGCAGGCGCAGCCGGTACAGCGTGCGCACCATCAGCCAGCTGACGAAGCGCATCGCGAATTCCGGCACGATGCTGAAGATCCACACCGCCACCAGCGTGTTGACGATCGCCAGCGCCAGGAACAGCTGCGGGATCGACCAGCCGAGGAGGCGCTGCGTGGCGATGCCGATACCCGCCGCCGCGACGATGAACACCGCGTTCTGGATGTTCATACCTGCGATCGTGCGCGAGAGTTCCGAGCGCGGCGTGCGGCTCTGGATCAGCGCGAACAACGGCACCACGAACAAACCGGAAAAAAACCCGATGCCGGCCAGGTCCATCACGATCCGCCACGCACCCGGCTGCGCAAGAAACCCCGACACGCCCAGCCCGCTCACCGTCGCCGCGCCGCTGCGGGCGAAATACAGGTCCAGCAAGAACACGCTCATGCCAAGCGCGCCCAGCGGCACCAGTCCGATCTCCACTGTGCGCGCCGACAGCTTCTCGCACAGCAGCGAACCAATGCCCAGGCCCACCGAGAAAATCGCCAGCGCGAACACGTACAGCGTCGGCGTGCCGCCAAGGTTCGCCTCGGCGTACACCGGCAGGTTCG
>JALYOU010000241.1 GCA_030856725.1 Pseudomonadota bacterium | reverse complement strand
CCGCCGCGACATCACCGACCTGTTCCTCGGCACCGGCCTCGGCCCCCGCAGCTACTCGATCATCGAGCAGGGCATGATCAGCCAGATCATCGAGGCGCGGCCGGAAGACCTGCGCGTGTACCTCGAGGAAGCCGCCGGCATCTCCAAGTACAAGGAACGCCGCAAGGAAACCGAAACCCGCATTCGCCACACGCGCGAAAACCTCGACCGCCTCAGCGACCTGCGCGATGAAGTCGGCAAGCAACTCGATCACCTCAAGCGGCAGGCGCGGCAAGCCGAGCAATACCAGGTCATTCAAGCGGATCGCAAGATCAAGGATGCCGAGTGGAAGGCGTTGCAGTACCGCACGCTCGACCAGCAGCTGCAGACCCAGCGCGAAGCCTTGTCGCAGGAAGAAACACGCCTGCAGCAACTGATCGCCGAACAACGCGAAGCCGAGCGCCAGATCGAAACCGGTCGCCAGCGCCAGCTGGAAGCCGGCGAATCGCACAACCAGGCGCAGGCGGCGGTCTACCAGGTGGGCGGCAACCTCGCCCGCATCGAGCAGCAGATCCAGCACCAACAGGAAATTGCGCAGCGCCTGCAGCGCGCGCGCGACGAGGCGCAGAACGCACTGGCCGAACTGGGCCAGCACATCAGCGGCGATGAAGCGCGTCTCGGTGTGTTGCGGACAGCGATCGCGGAGGTCGAGCCGTTGCTGGCGAACCTGCAGGGCGAGGACGAATCACGGCAGACTGCCTTGCGTGATGCCGAAGGCAGGCTTGCCGACTGGCAACAGCGCTGGGACACGCATGGCCGCGAACAATCCGAAGCTACGCGCGCGGGCGATGTTGAGCGCACCCGCGTCGATTACCTCGACCGGCAGGCGCTGGACGCCGATCGTCGTCGCGACATCCTGACCAGCGAACGCGCGGGTTTCGATCTGGACGCACTCGCGGCCTTGTTCACGCAGGCGCAATCACAACACGACACACAGAAGACGTCGCTGGATCAGATGAATGCCGATCTGGACACGCGCAAGCAGGCTGTGACCGCGCTGCAGGATCAACAACGCACTGCGCAGACCGAACTGGCCGATGTGCGCCGGCAGGCACAGGAAGCACGCGGCCGGCTGTCGTCGCTGGAAACCCTGCAGCACGCAGCGCTCGGGCAGGAACAGGGCGCGGCGGTCGAATGGCTACGCCAGCGCGGCCTGGATTCCGCGGCGCGCGTCGGCGAATCGCTGCGCGTGGAAGCGGGTTGGGAACACGCGGTCGAATCGGCGCTGGGCCAGTTGATAGAAGGCGTGCTGGTCGATGCGCCCGAAGCACTGGTGGATGCGCTAGGCGAATTGGGCGAAGGACGACTGACGCTGGTCTCGTCTGCTGACGAATCCGTCTCTTTCGCGGAAGGCACGCTCGCATCGAAAGTGCAGGGACCAGCGGCGATCCGTCGCCTGCTATCCAAACTTTATGTCGCCGAAGACTTGGGCGAGGCGCGCGGTTTGCTGCCGAAACTCAGCGATGCGGAATCGGTCATCACCCGCCACGGCGAACGCTTGGGCGCCGGCTGGGTGCGTGTGTTGCGGTCGGGCGCCGCCAAGCAGGGTGCCTTGCTGCGTGAGCGCGAAATCCAGTCGCTTCGCGCCGACATCGAAGCCTTGCAGCATCGCGAAACGGAACTCGAACGCGGCCTCACCGCATGGCGCGACCGCGCGCTGGTCGCCGAACAGCAGCGCGAGGACGCGCAGCGCAGCCTGTACCTCGCGCACCGCAGCGTGTCGGAGTTGGCCGGACAGCTGCAGAGCCAGCAGGGGCGCATGGAATCGGCACGTGGCCGGGTCGATTCCATCGACACCGAGCTCACTCAGCTTGTACAGGTCATCGACGGCAGTCGCGAGCAATCGCGCGCGGCGCGCTCCACCCTGGAAGATGCCGTGCAGCGCATGGCCGAGCTCGAAACGACCCGCCGCGCCCTCGACGACGAACGCAAGGCCTTCGCGGAAAGCCGCGACATCGCCCGCAATGCCGCACGCGAGTCGCGCGACGCCGCGCACGCACACGCACTCACGCTGGAATCGCAACGTGCGCAGGTGCTCGCGCTGACGCAGGCGCTCGATCGCATGGGCAGCCAGCGCGGCCAGCTCGACAGCCGTTTGGGTGAACTCTCGTCGCAGTTGACCAACGGCAGCGATCCCGTCAAGGCGCTGGAAGACGAGCGCCAGGCCACGCTGCAGGAACGGGTGCGTGTCGATCAGGCACTCGCATCCGCGCGTGCCGCACTGGATGGCATCAACAACGAACTACGCGGCTACGAACAGACCCGCCAGCAACGCGACGAGCAGGCAATCACCCAACGCGAAGCGATTTCGCAGCGCAAGCTCGACC
>JALYOU010000238.1 GCA_030856725.1 Pseudomonadota bacterium | reverse complement strand
ACGTTGTTGTCGGCATGCGCGCCGCCGTTGATGATGTTCATCATCGGCACCGGCAGCGACACGTCGTTGCCGTTGGCAAGGTGCTGCCACAGCGGCTGTTTCTTCGACGCGGCGACGGCATGTGCGTTGGCCATCGACACGCCGAGCAATGCGTTTGCGCCGAGGCGCCCTTTGTTTTCCGTGCCGTCGAGGTCGATCAGCCGCCTGTCGAGACCTGCCTGGTCGGCCGCGTCGAAACCGGTCAGCGCGTGCGCGATCGCGCCGTTGACGTTTGCGACGGCCTTCTGCACGCCCTTGCCCATGTAGCGGGTCTTGTCGCCATCGCGCAGTTCAACGGCCTCCTTCGAACCGGTCGATGCGCCGGAAGGCACCATCGCGCGGCCGAAGGAGCCGTCGGCGAGTGTGACTTCGGCTTCGAGGGTGGGATTGCCGCGGGAGTCGAGGATTTCGCGGGCGTGGATCTTGGCAATCTTGGCAATCTTGGTCATCGGGAACGAATATTCCGTTTTTAGAGTTGAGATTCGAGAACGGCATGGCGTTTGGTCACTGCATCAAGCTCCAGCAGTATCTCGAGCAACGCTCGCATCTTGGCCAACGGCCACGCATTCGGCCCGTCGCTCAATGCCTTGTCGGGATCCGGATGCGTTTCCATGAACAATCCGGATACGCCCACGGCCACCGCCGCGCGCGACAGCACCGGCACGAACTCGCGCTGGCCGCCGCTGGACACACCCTGCCCGCCCGGCAACTGCACCGAATGCGTCGCGTCGAACACCACCGGGCAACCGGTTTCGCGCATGACGCTGAGCGAACGCATGTCGCTCACCAGGTTGTTGTAGCCGAAGCTGGCGCCGCGTTCGCAGACCATGATGTGCGGGTTGCCAGTCGCCTTCGCTTTCTCGACGACGGGTTTCATTTCCCACGGCGACAGGAACTGGCCTTTCTTGATGTTGACCGGCTTGCCGGTGGCGCAGACCTTGGTGATGAAATCCGTCTGCCGGCACAGAAAGGCCGGCGTCTGCAGCACATCGACGACGGAAGCGACTTCATCCATCGGCGTGTATTCGTGCACGTCGGTCAGCAGTGGCAAGTTGAGTTGCCGTTTCACTTCGGACAGCACGCGCAGGCCTTCTTCCATGCCGGGGCCGCGGAAGCTGGTGCCGGAGGTGCGGTTGGCCTTGTCAAAACTGGATTTGAAGATGAAGTTGATGCCGAGTGCGGAGGTGATCTCCTTTAGCTGGCCGGCCACATCGATTTGCAATTGTTCGGATTCGACGACGCAGGGGCCGGCGATGAGGAAGAAGGTTTGATCAAGGCCGACTTTGAAGCCGCAGAGATTCATGCCGCCACCTTTGCAGGAGTAGCTTCAGCCGCCGCGAGCTTTTCCGTGAAGCCACCTTGAAGCAAGAGCTCGCGGCTCAAGCTGCTCCTACGAAAAGCAGCGACCATGTAAAAAACTCCCGTCATGCCGATGCCTCCTTCAACAACCTTCCACCCGCTTTCTGCTCGCGCGCGGCGCGAATGAAGCCGACAAACAGCGGATGCCCGGTACGTGGCGTCGACAAAAATTCCGGATGCGCCTGGCAGGCGATGAACCAGGGATGGTTCGGCAGTTCGACCATCTCCACCAGCAGGTCGTCCATCGACTTGGCCGAGATCACCAGTCCCGCCTCTTCCAGCTGCGTGCGATAGCGGTTGTTGAACTCGTAACGATGGCGATGGCGTTCACCTACCACGTCCTTGCCATACAACTCGCGTGCACGCGTGCCGGGCTTGATGCGCGCTTCCTGCAGGCCTAGGCGCATGGTGCCGCCGAGGTCGCTGGTCTCGTTGCGTTGTTCGATCTCGCCGCTTTGCGTGCGCCATTCGGTGATCAGGCCGATCACGGGATGTGGCGTCTGCCGGTCATTCTCGGTGCTGTTGGCGCCCTCCAGCCCCGCAAGGTTGCGCGCCACATCGACGACTGCAGCCTGCATGCCGTAACAGATGCCGAAATACGGGACGCCTTGCTCGCGTGCGTATCGCGCGGTGAGCACCTTGCCTTCAAAACCGCGGTCACCGAAACCACCCGGCACCAGGATGCCGTCGACATCGGCAAGCGCCTTGACGGCGCCTTGGCGTTCGACATCCTGCGATTCCAGCCATTTCAGGTTGACACGCGTGCGCTGGCGGATGCCGCCGTGTTTGAGCGCTTCGGCCACCGACTTGTAGGCATCCTTGTGGTCGATATATTTGCCGACGACGGCGATGGTGACTTCGTCGATCGGATGCTCGCCGGCATCGACGACATCCAACCATTGCGACAGATCGGCCTCGGGCGCGGCCTTGCCGTCGAGCCGCAACTGATTGACCACGATCTGATCCAGGCCCTGCGCATGCAACCACATCGGAATCTTGTTGATGTTGTCCACGTCCACGGCCGAAATCACCGCTTTTTCCGGCACGTTGGTGAACAGCGCGATCTTGCGGCGCTCGCTGTCGGGCAGCG
>JALYOU010000171.1 GCA_030856725.1 Pseudomonadota bacterium | reverse complement strand
AAACACGGCCGTCATGGCGTCAGCGGACACGCGCTGTCGCCGATGCGTGGGCGCGGCATGGAGTACGCCGAGTCGCGCGAGTACGCCATCGGCGATGACGCGCGGCATATCGACTGGCGGCTCACCGCGCGCAGCGGTAAACCGCATACGAAACTGTTCCAGGCCGAGCGGGAGCGCTTGACCCTCATCGTCGCCGACACCGCCGCGCCGCTGTATTTCGGCACGCGCGTGCGGTTCAAGTCGGTGCAGGCCGCGCGCGCCGGCGCTGTAGCGGCCTGGGCGGCCATTCGCGATGGCGATCGCGTGGCGGCGCTGCGCGGCAGCCAGAAGGAAGCGCCGGTTCCGCCCGCCGCCGGCCCACGCGGCGCCTTGCGCGTGCTCGATGCCCTCGTGCGCTGGTATGCGAAACCACCGGATGACGATGCCGGCCTTGCGATTGCCCTCGACCACGCCGCGCGTCTGCTGCGCCCCGGTTCGCGCCTGGTGATCCTCGCCGATCCTGCCAGCATTCCCTCCATCGCGGAATCGCGCTGGCCTGCGCTTGCCCTCCATCACGAAGTGTTCGTGCTGCTGCTGACCGATCCGCTCGAACGTGATCCGCCGAAAGACGTCTTGCCATTTGCCAGTGGCGATCATCGTGTCGAACTCGATCTCGCAAACGCATCGCAACGTCAGCGCTGGCGCAATGCATTCGTGTCGCCGATCGATGCGGCGCTGGATGCGTTGCCGTCGCGCGGCGTGCGCGTGCAGTCCTTGTCGTCCGAATCGCCGAGCGAAGCCTGGCTGCCGTTGCTCGGCCGTGCGCAGGCCAAGGTCGCCTGAGATGTCGCCCGACGGACTTGTACTGCGCGACATCCATCCGCCCATGGCGCCGCCGTGGTGGCCGCCCGCACCGGGCTGGTGGGTCGTGTTCGCGGTGATCGGGATTGCGATCGCCATCGCGACATGGTGGTTTGCACGTCGCCGGAAACATCGGCGCGCGATCGTCGTGTTGTTCGACAAGAGCATCGCGACTGCGCAGACACCTGCCGCTCAAGTCGCGGCGATGTCGGAACTGCTGCGCCGCGCCGCGCGTAGGCGCTTACCGCACGCCGATACCCTGCAAGGCGACGAGTGGCTGCGCTTTCTTGATGGCGACGCAAGGGATGGCGATGCAGCGCCCGCACGTTTCTCGCAAGGCGCGGGGCGCCTTCTGCTCGAAGGCGGTTTCCAGCGCGAAGTGGAAGGCACGCATGTCGCGGCGTTGACGCCGCTGGCACGCACGCGATACCTCGAACTGATGGCTGCCAAGCCATGAGCATCCCCGACGGATTGCAGGCGCTGTTCGCCGATTTCGCATGGCCATGGCTGCTGCTTGCACTGCCCTTGCCGTGGCTCGCGCGCCGCCTGTTGCCTGCGCGCAAAAGCACATCGGCCGCGCTCAAGGTGCCGTACGGCAATCGCCTCGATGGCATTGCCGGCACGGGCGGCAGCGCACGGGGGCGGCACGCGAGCTGGCTGTTGTGGGCTGCATGGATCCTGCTGTGCATCGCTGCCGCACGTCCGCAACAACTCGGTGCGCCGATCGCGCCGCCACAGGCCGGTCGCGACTTGATGCTGGCCGTCGACCTGTCCGGCAGCATGGCCGAGGAGGACATGCAACTCGGCGGCAATATCGTCGATCGCCTCACGGCTGCAAAAGCCGTGATTGCCGATTTTCTCGACCGCCGCGCCGGCGATCGCGTTGGCCTGCTGGTGTTCGGGCAACGCGCCTACACGCTCACGCCGCTCACGCTGGACCGCGATTCGGTGCGCGACCAGCTCGCCGACAGCGTCATCGGTCTGGCCGGCCGCGAAACCGCGATCGGCGACGCGATCGGCTTGGCCGTCAAACGCCTGCGCACGCAACCGGCTGAGCAACGCGTGCTGATCCTGCTCACTGACGGCGTCAACACCGCTGGCGTGCTCGATCCGCGCAAGGCCGCTGAACTTGCGAAGAGTGAACGCGTGCGCGTGCATACCGTCGCGTTTGGCGGCGAGGGTGGCATGTCGGTGTTCGGTTTCCGCCTGCCGATGCCGGGTGGGCAGGACGAGATCGACGAAGCCACCTTGCAGGCCATTGCAGACGAAACGGGCGGTCGTTTCTTCCGCGCGCGCGATACCGAATCGCTGGCCGGCATCTACGCGGAAATCGATCGCCTCGAACCCGTGCAGCGTCCCGGCGAACAGATTCGTCCGCGCATCGAACAGTACGCATGGCCACTGTCCGCCGCGCTTGCGTTCGCGCTGCTCGCATTCGCCGCTCCCGCCCGGAGACTGGCATGACCGACCTGCCGTCGGCATTGCATTTCATGCGTCCGTACTGGTTATGGGCGCTGCTTGCGTTGCCACTACTTGCAATGTGGTGGCGCGCGCGGCGCAAGCGCGACAGCGTGTGGCGCCATGTCGTCGATCCGCATCTGTTGCCGCACTTGTTGCAGGACACGTCGAGCCGGAGCGCGTGGGCGGGCGTGTGGCTGTCGATGCTGTCGCTGGGCATCGCGATCGTCGCACTGGCGGGCCCCGCGTGGCGGCTGGGCGAACAGCCGCTCTGGCAGACCGAGTCGCCACTGGTGATCGCACTGGACCTGTCGAGCGCGATCACGACGCCTGACCTGCCGCCCTCGCGCCTGCTGCAGGCGCGCGCCAAGATCGCAACGCTGCTGCGCGAGCGCGCCGGTGGACAAGTGGGCCTGGTGGCTTACGCGGGCGATGCATTCACCGTCGCGCCGCTCACCGACGACGCGGCCAACGTCGCCCTGTTCCTCGATGCGCTTGCGCCGGACGTGATGCCGGTGGATGGCAGCCGCGCCGATCGCGGCATCGACATCGCCGCGATGCTGCTGCGGCAGGCGGGTTTCGATCAAGGCGACATCCTCGTACTCAGCGACCACGCCGATGCCGATGCGCGCGATGCGGCGGCGAAGGCATCGGCAGCGGGTTATCGCGTCTCGGCGCTCGGACTCGGCACGGCGACAGGCGCGGCGTATCGCAGGCCCGATGGCGCGATCGCGCAGGCGCGGTTGGATGCCGGTTCGCTGCGCGCGATGAGCGATGCCGGCGGCGGCGCGTATACCGCATTGACCGCGAACGACAGCGACCTGGCCGCGCTCGGCATCCTCGATCCTCAGCAGGCCGATGCCGCGTCCACGCGCGGAAAAAAAGGCAATGCGTGGCTGGACGAAGGCTATTGGCTGCTGCTGCCATTGATGCTGTTGATGCTGTTCGCGTTCCGTCGTGGCGGCGGTGCGGTCGCCGCGGCGTTGCTGCTCTGCATCGCATTGCCGGCAACGCCCGCGCACGCTGCGGAAAAAACCATGTGGCGGCGGCCGGACCAGCAACAGCACGCGCGCATGCAGCAAGGCGTGCAGGCGTATCGCAAGGGCGATTTCGCGGAGGCGGAGAAATCCTTCGCCAACAGCGAAAAACCCGACGCGCACTACAACCGCGGCAATGCACTGGCCAAGGCCGGGCGTTACGAGGAAGCGATCGCTGCCTACGACGCGGCCTTGCAAAAGCAACCTCGCATGGAAGACGCCATCGCCAACAAGCGCGCCGTCGAGGCTGCGATGAAGCGACAGCCGCCGAAAGGTCCGCGGCAGGACAATCGCGGCCGTCAGAACGAGAAGCAGGATGGCGAGCAGAAACCCGGTGGACAACCCGCGCCTTCGCAACAAGGCAAGCCGCAGCAGCAGGAAGGCCAGGCAGGCCCACAGAAACCGCAGCCAGGCACGCCACAACAAGACGCCGCGAAGCCTGATGGCAGCAAACCACAGCAGGCGTCGAACCCCGAAGATGCCAACGCGCAGCGCAGCGCCGATGCCGCGCAACGCCAACGCATGCAACGCGCGCTGGAGCGCGGCGGCAAGCAGACCGACAAGGGGCGCGACGTTGAAGGCAAACCCGATCGCGCCGAAAGTGCGGCCGAGCGCGAGCAGCGGCAGATGGTCGACGCGTGGCTGCGACGCGTGCCGGATGATCCGGGTGGCTTGCTTCGCCGCAAGTTCGCGCTCGAGCATGAGCGGCGGATGATGCAGGGGGACGAGTGATGTTTGACGAAAGCGCGAACTGTATCCGCCGTCATCGCTATTCCATTCTCCGTTCGGGAGAAAATGGCGCGCAGCGCCGGATGAGGGTGCGAGCCCTCCGCAGCGATGTACGTACTTGTGCGAGTCATTCTTCCGCCCTCATGCGCCCTTCGGGCACCTTCTCCCGAGGGGAGAAGGAACGGCGTCTGGCACTTGTTTTCTTGCTTCCTCTCTCCGAGGTTTGCTGATGTCGCGCAGGATCGTATTGCCGTTGCTGACGATGTTGCTGCTCGTGCTCTCCAGCGCAGCACACGCCCAGACCCGCGCCTGGCTCGACCGCGACCGCATTGCCATGGGCGAAACCGCGACGCTCAACATCGAGACCGACCAGCTGGGCGCAACGCCGCAATACACGCCCCTGCAACGCGACTTCATCGTCAGCGGCAACACCAGCAATCGGCAGGTGCAATCGATCAACGGACGCACCACGGTCCGCACCTTGTTCGCCGTCGCGCTGCAGCCGCGGCGCGATGGCGTCATCGGCATCCCCGCATTGCGGGTCGGCGGTGACATCACGCAGCCATTGAGTCTCACCGTGACGCCATCGACCGCGTCGGCGCCGAGCCGTGCAGGCCAGGTCGTCTTCATCGAAACCGAAGCCGATGATCAGGACCCGTACGTTCAACAGGCGGTCGGCGTGGTGCTGCGCCTGTTCTATTCGGTGCCGTTGATCTCCGGCGAACTGGATCTCGACCAGCCTGACGGCGCATCCCTGCAGAAAGTCGGTGACGACCTGCAATTCACCCGCGACATCGGCGGCCGCCGCTACAACGTCGTCGAACGCCGCTATCTCATGGTGCCCGAACGCAGCGGCACGCTGACCATTCCTGCCGCGCGTTTCCAGGGGCAGGGCGCAGGCGGATTCTTCGATGAGATCTTCGGCGACGGCAAACGCGCGCTGCAGGCACGCGGCGCGCCGCGCATCCTCAACGTGCGCAGCGCGCCGGCCAGTGCGCCGCAGCCGTGGCTGCCGTTGCGCGACCTGCAACTGCGCTACGTCGCCACCCCGCAGAACGTGCGCGCGGGCGAAGCGGCTACGGTCGTTGTCGAAGCCACCGCCGATGGTGCGACCGCGGCGCAGATGCCAGAACTGCAACTGACAGGCGCCGATGGCGCGCAGGTGTTCGCCGAGCCCGCGCAGAGCGACGAGTCGTTCGCCAACGGCCGTCCGCAGGTGATGGTGACACGGCGTTTTTCCATCGTGCCCGCACGTGCCGGCGCATTGCGATTGGCAGGCCCGCAACTCGAGTGGTGGGATGTGCGCGCCGATGCAGCGCGCACCGCATCGCTGCCCGAAATGAACCTGCAGGTCGCGCCGGGGGTCGGCGCGTTTTCCGCGCCTGCGGTCGCCGACGAACCCGTACAAGCGGCATCGCAACGCTGGATCCGTATTCCCGGCATCCAGGATGCGGTCGGTCCGTGGGCGTTGGCGACGGTGATCTTCGCCTTGTTGTGGCTGTGCACGTTGTGGTGGGCACTGCATCGGCGTCCGACCATGCACGCCGCGCCGCCGGCCGCGCTCCTTCCTCCGGATGCCGCACCAGGCAAACCGTCCGCGAACCTGAAACGCGCACTCGTTACCGGCGACCTCGACGACGTTGGCGATGCATTGCGCATGATGGCCACACCGTTAGCCGCCGATCTTGACGAAGTGATCGCGCGACTCGACGACACCGTGCAACGCGACGCCGTGCATACGCTGCGA
>JALYOU010000157.1 GCA_030856725.1 Pseudomonadota bacterium | reverse complement strand
TACGGCAATCTCAATTTCACCCGCAATTGCCTCGACAGCCTGCAACGATTCAGCGCATGGCCGGATCTGGAAGTGATCGTGGTCGACAATGCCTCGCAGGACGGCACGCCGGAATTCCTCGAGGCCTGGCGTGATGGAGGCGAGTCGAGGCACATCATCCTCAATGCCGACAATCGTGGATTCGCCGCGGCCAACAACCAGGGGCTGGCGATTGCGACCGGCGACTACCTGATCCTGCTCAACAACGATACGTTTGTAACGCAGGGCTGGGTTCGAGGCCTGGTGTCGCACCTGCGAAGCGACGATGGCATTGGCCTGGTCGGTCCGGTCACCAACAACATCGGCAATGAAGCAAAGATCGACATCAACTACAACGACATGGAAGAAATGGCCGTGACCGCGAGCGAATACACCCTGCGCCATGGCGGCCGCTCCTTCGACATCTCCACCCCTGCATTTTTCTGCGTGGCGATGACGCGCGCCACGTATGAAAAAGTCGGGCCGCTGGACGAAGCCTTCGGCGTCGGGTTCTTCGAGGACGACGATTACTGCCGGCGTATCGAGCAGCAGCGCCTGCGCTGTGTCTGCGCGGAGGATGTCTTCATCCACCACCATCTTTCAGCCAGTTTCAATGAGCTCCGGCAGGAGGAGCGTCAGGCACTGTTCGAGCGCAACAAGCGGATCTACGAAAGCAAATGGGGACCTTGGCGGCCCCACGTGTATCGGTAAGCATCGGCGCCGGCGCCAAGCACTTCGACGCAGGTCCTGGACCGGGGCTTCCTGGCCGGTGAGTTAACATCCATCGCCCCACGAATGCGGTTGTCTGCTTGACCGTCATGCGACTCGTTTCATCTGCAAGGTGCACATGGATACCCGCTTAGCGTACCGCCGGCTTCGCCACGTCCTTGTTCTGTTGCTGGGCCTGACCGCGCTGGCCATGGCGCTGAACGCCTGGACCTACTCCTACGCAAACGGCGTTCCCTTGGTGCAGGCCGATGCGTGGGTGTTTCTCGACACCTATGTGCGCAAGTATCTCGAAGGCAATTTCGGCTGGAAGGATATCTTCCTGCAGGCCTACAGCACCGATACCAATCTGCCATTGCACAAACTGGTCCTGCTGTTCCACATCAATCACTTCCACATGGATTTCAAGGTCGAGGGATTGATCGGCGTGGTGGCGGCGATGGCGCTGGTCATGGTGCTGGTGGTTGCCGCCGCCGGCGTCAGGCTGTCGCGCTGGCGTCTGGCATCTTTTGCACTGCTGGCGTGGCTGGCCATGGTCACGTTGTCGCTCAACAGCAGCAACGTCTACAGCTGGCCGCTGGCGACGATGTGGTTCCTCAACTTGCTGATCGTCGCGTTGTATCTGGTGTACATGGCCAAGTCCGGGGTCGGGCCTGGAAGGGCGTTGGCGGTCACGCTGCTGCTGGGCCTGCTGCTGGATGAAGTGGCGATGATCACGGTGCTGGCGGCCGTCGCTGCCTTGCTGATCCAGCGTGACCCGCGTCCGCTGCGTGATCGCTTGTTGCAGGGTGGGGGTGCCGTGGCCGGCTTGCTGATCGTGCGCGGAGCCTATTGGTGGTTCTATGCCGCGCACGGGATCGGCGACCAGCCAACCACCGGCACCGCCGGTTTCCTGCATAACCTGGTCGCTGTGGTCACCTCCGAAGGCGTGCGGCTGGCACTGGTGCCGCTGGGCGATTCGCTGATTCACCAGAGTGTCCTGGACTTCTGGTTTCCGGCGCGCGCCGGCGCCCTTGCGACCGTGATCGGTGTCGTGCTGCTGTGCGCGCACCTGTGGTTCTGGTGGCGGGTGGTCCGCTCACGCGAAGAACTGCCGGCCGAAGCCGTCAGGACGCGGCGCGTGGCGATCGCATTGATGCTGTTCTTCTACGGCACGGTGGCGGGCCTGGCACTGCAGCGGATTCCCGAGTTCGGCATCGGTTACCTGCACCAACCGCGCTACGTGATCTTCTATCAACTCAACCTTGCCGCGCTGGGTCTGCTCGCCTACGCCGAGTTCTGCCGCTGGATTCCGCGCAATGACGAACGCCGGCTGGCGGGTGCGCCGTTCCTGATCGTGCTGGTGGCACTGGGTGTATTGCAGTGGCATCTGAGCCTGCGCTCCTGGGACGAGACCAAGTACCGGTCGGCCTGGTTCGAGGGTGCCGGGCGCATCATGGGGCAACTTGCGGCCAGACCGGACGCGCAGCTCCAATGCACGCCCGAACTGCCTGTCTGCGATTACCCGGTCGCCAAGCGGCGGGAATTGATGTTCCTGCTGCAGAACTACCAGCTCAACATCTTCAACCCGGATTTTCAGGCGTTCCACCGCTTGCGCCCGTTCCCGCCGCCGCCGGCTGCGGCGGATGCGTCAACTGCCAGCAAGCCGGGCGAGTAGGTAGTCGTCGTAGTCGCGGATGTAGTCATCTTCGGCGAACAGGTCGGACGACAGCACCAGGCAGACCGAGCCGGCGTCGAAGTTTTTTTCCGCGGCCCAGATCATCGGCGGGACGTGCAGCCCCTTCCACGGCCGGTTGAGATGGATCAGGTGTTTGTCGGTGCCGTCATCGACCTCGACATCAAAACTGCCCGCCAGGCAGATCAGGAACTGATGGTGCGCCCTGTGCGCGTGCGCGCCGCGGTCCGCCGCGGTAGGCACGTCGTAGAGATAGAAGATGCGCTTGATGTCGAACGGCACGTGGCGATGCTGTTCGACGAAGGTGAGATTGCCGCGGGCATCGGTGATCTTCGGCAGTTCCAACACCTTGCAGGCGTCGATGGTAGGTAACGTGCTCATGGAAT
>JALYOU010000152.1 GCA_030856725.1 Pseudomonadota bacterium | reverse complement strand
GCATCCGGATGATTCGGCACGCCTTCGAACATCACTGCCGTCGCGCCATTGGCGAGCGGCCCGTACACGATGTAACTGTGTCCGGTAATCCAGCCGACATCGGCCGTGCACCAGTAGATGTCGTCCTCGCGCAGGTCGAAGACGCTTTCGTGTGTGTAGCTGGCGTACACCAGATAGCCGCCGGTGGTGTGCAGCACGCCTTTCGGCTTGCCGGTGCTGCCGGAGGTGTAGAGGATGAACAACGGATCTTCCGCGTTCATCGGTTCCGGTTGGCAGGCATGCGGTTGCGGATCGACCACCGCGTGATACCAGCGGTCGCGCGGCATCTGCATGTCGATCACGCCGCCAGTGTGGCGCACGACCAGCACCGTTTCGACGGTGTTCGTGCCCGACAACTTCAATGCCGCATCGACGTTGGCCTTGAGCGGCACCTTCTTCCCGCCGCGCACGCCTTCGTCGGCGGTGATGATGAGTTTCGAGGCGCAATCGGCGACGCGGTCGGCAATCGACTGCGGGGCGAACCCGCCGAACACCACCGAGTGGATCGCGCCGATGCGTGCGCAGGCCAGCATCGCGACCGCGGCCTCGACGATCATCGGCAAATAGATCGTGACGCGATCGCCCTTGCGCACGCCGAGGTTGCGCAGCGCGTTGGCGAGCTGGCTGACGCGTGCATGCAGGTCGCGATAGCTGACGTGTCGGGCTTGCGCGTTCGGGTCGTCTGGCTCCCAGATCAGGGCGGTCTTGTCGCCGCGTGTGTGCAGATGCCGGTCAAGGCAGTTGACGCTGGCGTTGAGCTGGCCGTCGGCATACCAGCGGATGTGCAGATCGGAGACGTCGAAACTGACGTCCTTGATCTGCGTCGGTTTACGAATCCAGTCGAGGCGTTCGGCGATGGTGGCCCAGAAGCGGTCGGGATCGTTGATGGACTCTGCGTACAGGCGATCGTAATCGCCGCGGGTGATGCGCGCGTTCGCGGCGAATGCTGCGTTGACGGGGTAGATGTCAGGCGTGTTCGACATCGTGGCTCCATGCGTGTCTCGCGGATGGAAAGTGTGCCGGATTCGCGAAGCTGTGGCTGTTCCTTCTCCTTCGGGAGAAGGTGGCGCGAAGCGCCGGATGAGGGTGTGGCCCTTCAGATCGCGAGGTACGTTACCCGGGGAGTCATCATCCGCCCTCATCCGCCTTCGGCACCTCGCTTCGCGCCACGGCCTTCGCGCTTGGCGCTCAGGCGTTCAGTGCTGCGCGAGCCAGTGGCTGGCAAGCGCAGCCCTTCACCCGAAGGGAGAAGGAACAACTTCCTATCGCGGCGGCGCGGAGAGCTCTTTCGCGCTCAGGCTGCCGTCGCGGTTGGCATCCTGACGGTTGAACGTCGCGGCCAGCGTGGCGCGGTATTGGATGCGGCTGAGGGGCTTGCCGCGGCCGCCGGGCAATTCCGAAGACGCCAGCGTGCCGTCGCGGTTGCTGTCCATCTTGTCGAAGGCGTAACTGAGCCAGTCCTGGTATTCGACCAGCGCGACACGACCATCGCGATTACTGTCCATGCGCGCGAGGTAGTCGCTGGTGGCGGTGACCTGCGCGAAGAGTCCGGACGACGTCACGACCAGCACGGCACTCACCCACAAACAAAAATCCGGCCGCATGCGACCGGGTTTCCTGTGTGTCGATTGCACCATGACCTGGCTCAGGCGCGCACGTTCTGCAGCGAATAACCTTTCAATCGCGCCGAATATTCCTGCAGCGCGCGGATCCCGCTGGCTTCCGCCTCGCGGCACCACGCCTGCAGGTTGCCCAGCGTTTCGGCAGCGCTCTGGCTGCGTGCTTCCAGCACTGCGGTCAGGCGCGCGCGGTGTTCGACCAGGGTGCGGATGCGCGGACGCTGTGACACCCACGCCTGCAACTGTTCGCGCGCGTCGGGCTTGAGCCAGCGGCCGTCATCGGCCAGAGCCTTGCGCAACTTGCGCGGCAACAACGCGCGCATTTTGGCGCCAGCGGCCGCGGCTTCCTCGCGCACGGCGGGCTTGATCACGTTGCGCTGGAAATCGGTCATGGCCTGAAAGCGATGGGCGAGCAATGCCTTCACCGTGTCGGTGTCGGGCACATTGATGTTGGGACGCACGTCCAGCGATGGCGCCACGCGCAGCACCTTGGCCAGGCCGAGTTTCTCGAACAGCTTGATCGCCGCCCAGCCGATGTCGAATTCCCACTTGCGCAGCGCGAACTTGGCCGAACTGGGGAACGCGTGGTGGTTGTTGTGCAGTTCTTCGCCGCCGATCCAGAAGCCCCATGGCGTCAGATTGGTCGCGGTGTCGGTGGTCTCGAAGTTGCGGTAGCCCCACCAGTGGCCGAGGCCGTTGACCACGCCTGCCGCCCAGAACGGGATCCACGCCATCTGCAGCGCCCAGATCGCGACGCCGGCGAAACCGAACATGGCGAAACTGATGAACAGCAGCACGGTCGGGCCCAGCGTTGGATGTTTGCCATAGACGTTGCGCTCCAGCCAGTCGTCCGGGCAGCCCTTGCCGTACTGGTCGATGTCGGCGCGTTGCGCGCTTGCTTCGCGATACAGCTCGACGCCGCGCCAGAACACCTTGCCGATGCCATGGAACATCGGGCTGTGCGGATCTTCCGCGGTTTCGCACTTGGCGTGGTGCTTGCGGTGGATGGCGACCCATTCGCGGGTGACCATCGCCGTCGTCAGCCACGCCCACAGGCGGAACACGTGCGCCACCGCCGGGTGGAAATCCACGCCGCGGTGCGCCTGGCTGCGATGCAGGTACAGCGTCACCGCGAAGATGGTGAGCTGGGTGGCGGCCAGGAAATAGATGACCATCGTGGCGAAGCTGGCCTGGAACAGGCCGCCAGCGAGGAAGTCGAGAATAGAAGCCAACATTGCGCGGTTTACTCGGATGGATGCGCGACAGGCGCGCTGTCAGAGGTAGGTACGGCTGGGTACGTGCAAATGATGCGGCCTGACGTCCCGCCAGTCACCCGTGAGCGCCGTATGTTGTTCACAAATATGAGGAAATTACCGGTTACACCGCTGGGTTAGCTCCATCAACCAGCGTGCGTGGGCGTCATCAAAACTGGCTGACGATGCCAACCCAGCCCACGTCCCCGTCGCGCGCCGCTCGTTTTCGCCACACTGCCTACATGCCTGAGCTTCCCGAAGTCGAAACCACCCGTCGCGGCCTGGCGCCGCATGTCGAGGGCCGCCGGGTGACGGGCGTGACGTTGCGGCGGCCGGACCTTCGCTGGCCGATCGCCCCGGAAATCCGCGCGGTGCTGCCGGGGCAGCGGATCGAAGCGGTGCGGCGGCGGGCGAAGTACCTGTTGTTCGACACGCAGGCGGGCAGTGCGCTGCTGCACCTGGGCATGTCCGGCAGCCTGCGCGTGTTGCCGGCGGCCACGGTGGCCGGCACGCACGATCATGTCGACATCGGGCTTGAAAGCGGCGCACTCGACCCGGGCAAGACCGGGACGCAGCGTGTGTTGCGCTTCAACGATCCACGTCGTTTCGGCTGCCTGTTGTGGCAGGCACCGGGCGAAACGCATCCGCTGCTGCGCGGGCTCGGGCCGGAGCCGTTATCCGAAGCCTTCGATGGCAATTACCTGTTCGCGCGCAGCCGTGGGCGCAGCGCACCGGTCAAGAGCTTCCTGATGGACCAGCGCATCGTTGTAGGCGTCGGCAACATCTACGCGGCCGAAGCCTTGTTCGCGGCAGGCATCGCGCCGCAGCGCGCCGCCGGCCGCATCGCACGCGAGCGGTACGTGCTGCTGGCCGGTGCAGTCAAGGCAGTGCTCGCGCATGCGATCACGCGTGGCGGCACCACCCTGCGCGACTTCCTCGCGCCGGACGGTGCGCCGGGATACTTCGAGCAGGAGTTGTTGGCCTACGGACGGCAAGGCGAGCCCTGCAAGCGTTGCGGGCGGCCGCTGAAACACGCATGGATCGGGCAACGTGCGTCGGTGTGGTGCGGGCATTGCCAGCGGTGAGAGATTGCGGAGGGTGGGCTTTGGCCCACCGCTCTTCGTGAGGCTTGCGAGGTGGTGGGCCAAGGCCCACCCTACGATTCAAAGGACTATGATCGGCCTCGAATAGGGCCGTGGGGGACAGGACGATGGCCGAGAACGCCGAGATCACACAATGGCTGGACGCCGCCCGCGGTGGGGATCGCGGCGCGCTGGACCAGGTACTGGGGACGCTGTACCAGGAGCTGCATTCGATGGCGCGGCGGCAACTGGCCGGCCAGCACGGGCATACGCTCGATGCCACCGCGCTGGTGCACGAGGCCTATCTGAAACTCATCGGCGGCCGCGAGGCGCAGTTCGACGACCGCGCGCATTTCTTCGCCTATGCCGCTTCGGCGATGCGCAGCGTGGTGGTCGATTACGCACGCCAGCGCATGGCGCAGAAACGCGGCGGCGATCTGCATCGCGTCACCGACCTGCCGGAAGACATCGAAGGCGGGTTGCGTCTCGATGAGGACATGCTCGGGCTCGATACCGCGCTAACCCGGCTGGCCGCGGTCGATGAGCGCCTCGCGCAGGTGGTGGAGCTGCGTTATTTCGCAGGCTTCTCCGAACTGGAAATCGCAGCCCTGCTCAAGCGCTCCGAACGCAGCATCCGCCGCGACTGGCAGAAAGCCCGGATGTTCCTGCTGGCGTCGTTGCAGACCGCCTGAGCCGGGCGCATGGATCCGGAGCGCTGGCAACGGTTGTCGCCCCTGCTCGATGCGCTGTTCGAGCTGGACCCCGGTGAACGCGAACGCCATCTCGAAGAATTGCGCAGCACCGATCCGCTGCTGGCCGGCGAACTCGAACAGCTGATCGCGCTGGACAACGAAAGCGGCGATTTCCTTTCCGAACCGTACATGCCGCCGCAGCCGTCGGCACAGCCGGGGGCGCTGGTCGGTCCCTACCAGCTCGACCGCATGCTCGGCGAAGGCGGCATGGGCCAGGTCTGGCTGGCTGCGCGCGCGGACGGCCTGTACCAGCGCCGCGTTGCATTGAAGCTGCTGCGACCGGGATTGGCCGATCCCAACCTGCGCCTGCGCTTCACCCGCGAACGGCAGATCCTCGCGCGCCTGGAACATCCGCACATCGCGCGCCTGCTCAACGCCGGTTTCAGCAGCGATGGCCAGCCGTACCTCGCGCTGGAATACGTCGAGGGCGACCCGATCACCGACTACTGCCGCGCGCGAGATGTGCCGCTCGTGGAGCGCCTGCACATGTTCCAGCAGGTCTGCGATGCGGTCAGCCACGCGCACGCCAACCTCATCGTGCACCGCGACCTCAAGCCGTCCAACATCATGGTCGCGCCGGGCGGCGACGTGCGCCTACTCGATTTTGGCATCGCCAAACTGCTCGACACGGAAATCCCGTCGCTGGACCACACCCGCACCGGCCTGCGCGCCTTCACCCTGCACTACGCCGCGCCCGAACAGGTGCGCGGCGAGCCCGTCACCACCATGACCGACGTGTATTCGCTCGGCGTGGTGCTGTACGAGCTGTTGACCGACGCCAAGCCCTACCAGCTCAAGCGGCAGACCGATGCCGAATGGGAGGAAGCGATCCTCGCCGGCGATCC
>JALYOU010000147.1 GCA_030856725.1 Pseudomonadota bacterium | reverse complement strand
TGATGCGGATGTTGGCGAAGGTGCCGCGCACCATGACGTCGTCGTTGCCGCGGCGCGAGCCGTAGCTGTTGAAGTCGGCCGGCTGCACGCCACGTTCCTGCAGGAAGCGGCCCGCGGGCGAATCCTGCTTGATGTTCCCGGCGGGGGAGATGTGGTCGGTGGTGATGGAATCGCCGAACAGGCCGAGCACGCGCGCGCCGCGCACGTCGTCGATGGTGCCGACCTCCATCGTCATGCCGTCGAAGTAGGGCGGGTGCTTGATGTAGGTCGAGGCCGCTTCCCACTGGAACGACTCGCCATCGGGCGAGGTAATCTGGTTCCAGCGGCTGTCGCCCTTGAACACGTCGGCATAATTCTGCGCGAACAGTTCCGGGCCGACGGTGGCGGCGATCATGTCGCCGATCTCCTTGTTGGTCGGCCAGATGTCGCGCAGGTAGACGTCGTTGCCGTCGCCGTCCTTGCCGAGCGGCTGCGTGGTGAGATCGATATCGACGGTACCCGCCAGCGCATAGGCGACGACCAGCGGCGGCGAGGCGAGATAGTTCATCTTCACTTCGGGGTGCACGCGGCCCTCGAAGTTGCGATTGCCCGACAGCACCGATGCGACGACCAGTTCGTTTTCGGCGATGCCCTTCGACACCACATCCGGCAATGGCCCTGAATTGCCGATACAAGTAGTGCAGCCGTAACCGACGACGAAGAAGCCGAGCTTCTCCAGGTCTTCCATCACGCCGGCTTTCTTCAGGTAATCGGTGACTACCAGCGAGCCCGGACCGATCGACGTCTTGACCCACGGCTTGCTCTTGAGCCCGCGTTTGACCGCATTGCGCGCGAGCAGACCCGCGCCGAGCATCACTGCCGGATTCGATGTATTGGTACACGAGGTGATCGCCGCGATAACGACGGAGCCGTCGCTCAGTTCGCAATCCTGATCCTGGATGCGGATTTTCGATTTCGGCATCGCCGCCAAGTGCTCGGCCTGCGGCTGGTCGCCGCCTTCCGCATCGAAGCGCTTGAGTTCAGTGACCTTGGCCTTGCGGTTGGCGGTGAGCAGATCTTCGATGTTGGCGCGATAGTTGGCCTGCATCTTTTCCAGCAGCACGCGGTCCTGTGGACGCTTGGGGCCGGCGAGCGATGGTTTGACTTCGCCAAGGTCAAGTTCGATCAGGGCGGAGTAGGTGGCTGCCGGCGTTGCGGCGTCGTGCCACAGGCCTTGCGCCTTGGCATAGGCCTCGACCAGCGCGATCTGTGTCTCGTCACGGCCGGACAAACGCAGGTAATTGATCGCCTCGGCATCGATCGGGAAGATGCCGCAAGTCGCGCCGTACTCCGGTGCCATGTTGGCGATCGTCGCGCGATCAGCCAGCGGCAGGTGCTGTAGGCCGTCGCCGAAGAATTCGACGAACTTGCCGACCACGCCCAGCGCACGCAGCATCTGCGTTACGGTGAGCACGAGATCGGTCGCGGTCGCGCCTTCGGGCATCTTGCCGGTGAGCTTGAAGCCGACAACTTGCGGGATCAGCATGGACGACGGTTGTCCGAGCATCGCGGCTTCCGCCTCGATGCCGCCGACGCCCCAGCCGAGCACGCCGATGCCATTGATCATGGTGGTGTGCGAATCGGTACCGAAGACGGTATCGGGGAATGCCTGCAATTCGACGCTGCCATTTTCAGTGCGCACGTCGCGCGACATCACGACGCGCGCGAGGTTTTCCAGGTTGACCTGGTGGACGATGCCGGTGTTTGGCGGGACAACCTTGAAATTACCGAACGATTTCTGGCCCCAGCGCAGGAAGCTGTAACGCTCCATGTTGCGCTCGAATTCGATCTTGCCGTTGAGGTCCAGCGCGTCGGCGCGGCCAAACACGTCGACCTGCACCGAGTGGTCGATGACCAGTTCCGACGGGATCAGCGGGTTGATCTGGCTCGGGTTGCCGCCGAGCTTCGTCACTGCATCACGCATCGCCGCCAGATCGACCACGCAGGGCACGCCGGTGAAATCCTGCAGCACGACGCGCGCCGGCATGAAGGCGATTTCGGTGTCGGGCTCGTCTTTCGCATCCCACTGGGCCACGGCTTCGATGTGCTGCGGAAGCACGGTCACGCCATCCTCGTGGCGAAGCAGGTTCTCGAGCAGGATCTTCATCGAATACGGCAGCTTGGCCAGATCGAAGCGCTCTCCGAGCTTGGGCAGGCTGAAGTAGGTGTAGGACTTGCCGCCGAGTTCGAGACTGCTGCGGGTGGCGAAGGAGTCGGCCATGTGGGCTCCGTGGCTTGGTAACTAGGAATGGAGAGGTGCGGGGAAATTCACCGCGGGGAACCTGTTCATTATGCCGGAAGCGGGGCGGTCACGCCGACATCGGGCTTGAAACGCAGCGTTTTTCCGAGCGTTTCACTCAGGTGGCCGAGAGTCTTTCCGTCATCCAGCAAGCTGGGACAAATTTGATTTTGCTCAGTACTCGATCGTCATATCAGGATGGATCCCAGCTTTCGCTGGGATGACGATTCATTACCTGCAAGCTCAGCTCAACTGCGCATCTACCGCTTCAATCATCTCGCGCTTGCGCAGCAGGAAATCCCAGAAGCTGCCGCCAAGCTGCCGCCACAACACTGCCGAGCGCAGCGCGGCCAGCAAAACGGCGCGGATTTCGGCGACGACGTTGGCTTGTCCCAGATAGTGCGGATTGCCCTGCACCATGATCTTGGGGCGCAGGTGGCTGATGCTGTTCGCGTACAGGCTGCCGAGGCCGGACAGCACGTCGGGATGCGTGCTTTCCAGCCGTTCCGCCGAGGGCATGAGGGCGGCAATGCCGGCTTGCACCTGATCGATGGATTCGCCTTCGCGCACGAAACGGCGCTCCAGTTGCAGCACGGCCAGTGCGAGCTTCGGCAGCAGTGGGTCCGCGACGGAGTTGTCGAAATATTCGCGCAGCAGGCGCAGTCCAGGGCGCAGGGCGTCGATGTTGCCGTACACGCCCGCGGGTGATGCGGCATCGATGCGGAACACGCTGTCCAGCGACGTCTGCAGCACGGTTGCATCGGCCTGTCCGGTGTCGGCGATCTGTCGCACCTGCTTCAGGGCCTGGAACAGGCCGGCGAGTGCCAGCACGCGGCTTTCCATTGCTTCGTTCACGACATTCTGATTCACGTCAGGATTCATGCAGCCAGGCTCTTTTCGAGTGGGGCGTCGGTGGAAAGGATGACGGCGCCGCCGAGACACTCGTCGCCGCGGTATAGCACCAGCGATTGCCCGGGCGTCACCGCGCGTTGCGGACGCACGAAGCGCACGCTTAGGCTGCCATTGTCCGCGACTTCCACCTCGCACGGCTCATCGGCTTGCCGGTAACGGGTCTGCGCGGTGCATTCGAAGCGTTGCGCTGGCGGCGCACCGGCAATCCAGTGCGCGTGTTCTGACCACAGCATCTGCGATTGCAGGAAGCGACTATCGCTGCCCTGGTCCACGACGAGGACATTGCGCGCCACATCCTTGCCCACCACGTACCAGGGCGCGGCATCGCGCCCACGGATACCGCCGAGTTGCAGGCCTTCGCGCTGGCCCAGGGTGAAAAAGAACACGCCCGGATGCTCGCCGAGTGTCCGGCCTTGCGGATCGCGGATGTCGCCGGTTTTCGCCGGCAGGTAGCGGGCGAGGAATTCGCGGAAGTCGCGTTCGCCGATGAAGCAGATGCCGGTGGAATCCTTTTTTGCAGCCGTGGGCAGGTCGGCTTCCGTGGCGATGCGCCGCACCTCGGCCTTGAGCATGTCGCCGAGCGGAAATCGCGTGGCCGACAGCTGTTGTTGCCCAAGCTGGTGCAGGAAGTAGCTCTGGTCCTTGCTGCGATCGGCTGCGCGCAGCAGCAGCGCCCTGCCGTCGCGTTGCTGCACGCGCGCGTAATGCCCGGTCGCGATGAACTCCGCGCCCAGCCCATGCGCTGCATCCAGGAAATGCTTGAACTTGATTTCGCGATTGCACAGCACATCGGGATTCGGTGTGCGGCCAGCGGCATATTCGGCGAGGAAATGTGTGAAGACGCCGTCCCAGTATTCCTTGGAGAAATCGCGGAAATGGATCGGGATGCTCAATCGGCCGCAAACGCCGACGGCATCCTTGCGATCGTCCTCGACGCGGCAATCGCCGCTGCCGGTCGCTCCCGGCATCCTGCCTCCCGCGACACTTGCACTTCCATGTGCATCGTCATCGGCCCAGTTCTGCATGAACAGGCCAGCGATGTCCTCGCCAGCGTCGCGCAACAACAACGCGGCGACAGAGGAATCGACACCGCCCGATACACCGACGATAGTGCGGGGCGCACTCACGCGATGTGCTGCAGCATCGACAGTGGATGACGTCGGCCTGCGAGGTAATCCTTCACCACCTGCCAGACCAGCGGACTGCGGTGGCGTGCGTGCTGTTCCTGCAATTCGGCAGGCGTCATCCAGACCGCCTGCACGATGCCTTCGTCCAGTTTGCGCGCCGGATCGTGCTGCACGGGTTCCGCTGCAAAAGCGAAACGAAGGTAATGTCGTCCGCTGCCGTTAGTGCCAAGCGGCGCCTTCCACTGATACGCGCCGACGAACGCAGTCAACCGCACCTCCCAGCCGGTTTCCTCGCGCGTCTCGCGCAGCGCGGCTTCGAGCAGGCTTTCGTCAGGCTCCAGATGCCCGGCCGGCTGGTTGATGACGACATGGCCGTTGACCCGTTCCTCTACGCACAACAACCGTCCGTCGCGGACCACGACGGTGGCGACGGTGACGTCGGGTTGCCAGAAACGGCCTTCGCGATAACTCATGCCTCCATTTTCGCCGCCCGGATGCATTCCCGTCCATGACGGCGGCAACCGTCATGGACGCGCCCTTCAGCAGGCTCAGAACCTGCCACGGACTTGACGCCACCTATAATCCCGGCATGCCAAGAAAAACCGACAAGGATCGCGACTACGGGGCCGTCGTCGAGACCGCCAAACCCGAAACCGCCCGTCCACCGTTGTATTCCGTGCTGATCCTCAACGACGACTACACGCCCATGGATTTTGTGGTGGAAGTGCTGGTGCAGTTCTTCACCATGAACCTCGAAAAGGCGACGCAGATCATGCTTCACGTCCACACCCGCGGGCGCGGCGTTTGCGGGGTCTATACCCGGGAAGTGGCAGAGTCCAAGGTGGCGCAGGTAAACGAATACGCAAGGCTCAACCAGCACCCCCTCTTGTGCACGATGGAAAAAGCGTAAGGTCATCCCCAAGTCAGGTCGCAGTACCCACGGAGGTTGCCTCCCATGTTTTCCAAAGACCTCGAACAGACCATCGGCCAGTGTTACAAGCGCGCCCGCGAAGCGCGCCACGAGTACATGACGGTCGAGCATCTGCTGTTGTCGCTGCTCGACAACCCTTCGGCAGAAGGCGTGCTCAAGGCCTGCAACGCTGATTTCCACCGGCTGCGCAGCGAGCTTGCGCAGGCGATCGAAACCTCGGTCGCCAAACTCCCTGACGACGATGGCCGCGACACGCAGCCCACGCTCGGTTTCCAGCGCGTGCTGCAGCGCGCGGTGTACCACGTGCAGTCGTCGGGCAAGAAAGAAGTCACCGGTGCCAACGTGCTGGTGGCGATCTACGGCGAGAAGGATTCGCATGCCGTCTATTACCTGAACCAGCAGGACGTGACGCGGCTCGACGTGGTCAATTACATGTCGCACGGGATCGCCAAGATCGGCGAGGACGACGCGTCGCAGCAGCAGTCCGATGACGCCTCCAAATCCGGTGGCGATGGCGACGGTGAGCCCAAGGGCGACGCGCTGGAGGAATTCGCCAGCAACCTCAACCAGCTCGCGCGCGACGGCAAGATCGACCCCCTGGTGGGCCGCGCCGATGAAGTCGAGCGCACCATCCAGATTCTCTGCCGCCGCCGCAAGAACAATCCGCTGTACGTGGGCGAAGCCGGCGTGGGCAAGACGGCGCTGGCCGAAGGGCTCGCCAAGCGCATCGTCGACGGCAACGTGCCGGAAGTGCTGGCGGACGCGACCATCTTCGCGCTCGACCTGGGCGCGCTGGTCGCAGGTACCAAGTACCGCGGCGATTTCGAGAAGCGGCTCAAGGCCGTGCTCGCGCAATTGAAGAAACATCCGGGCGCGATTTTGTTCATCGACGAAATCCACACCATCATCGGCGCGGGCTCGGCTAGCGGCGGCACCATGGATGCCTCCAACCTGATCAAGCCAGTACTGGCAACCGGCGACTTGCGCTGCATCGGCTCGACCACGTTCCAGGAATATCGCGGCATTTTCGAGAAGGACCGGGCACTTGCGCGGCGCTTCCAGAAGATCGACATCGTCGAACCGACGATCAGCGAGACGCTGGAAATCCTGCACGGCCTGAAACCCCGTTACGAGCAGCACCACGGCGTCGCTTACGCAGACGATGCGTTACAGGCGGCAGTGGATCTTTCGGTGAAACACATTGCAGACCGTTTGCTGCCCGACAAGGCCATCGACGTCATCGACGAGGCCGGCGCACGCCAACGCTTGCTCGCGGAAGACGTGCGCAAGCAGATCATCGATGTCGAGGAAATCGAGACCATCGTCGCCAAGATGGCGCGCATCCCGGCCAAACAGGTCAGCGCGTCCGACAAGGATGTGCTGCTGCACCTCGAGCGCAATCTGAAGATGGTCATTTTCGGCCAGGATCCGGCGATCGAGACGCTGACGTCGGCAATCAAACTCGCACGTTCCGGCTTGGGCAATCCCGACAAGCCCATCGGCAATTTCCTGTTCGCCGGCCCGACCGGCGTCGGCAAGACCGAGGTCACCAAGCAGCTTGCGCTGCAGCTGGGCATCGAGCTGGTGCGCTTCGACATGAGCGAATACATGGAATCGCATTCGGTGTCGCGCCTGATCGGCGCGCCTCCGGGCTATGTCGGTTTTGACCAGGGTGGCCTGCTGACCGAGAAGATCGTCAAGACGCCGCACTGCGTGCTGTTGCTGGACGAGGTGGAGAAGGCGCATCCGGACATCTTCAACATCCTGTTGCAGGTCATGGATCGCGGCGTGCTCACCGACACCAATGGTCGCGAAGCCAACTTCAAGAACGTGATCCTGGTGATGACCACCAATGCCGGCGCTGCGCAAGCCGCGCGCCGGACGATCGGGTTCACGCGGCAGGATCACTCCACAGATGCGATGGAGGTCATCCGCAAGGGCTTCAGCCCGGAATTCCGCAACCGCCTCGATGCGGTGGTGCAGTTCCAGGCGCTTGGGCTGGAACACATCCTGCGTGTCGTGGACAAGTTCCTGATCGAGCTGGAAGCACAGCTGCACGAGAAAAACGTGACGCTGTCGGCCACGCCGACCGCGCGCGACTGGCTGGCGCAGCACGGTTTCGATCCGCTCATGGGCGCAAGGCCGATGGCGCGGATCATCCAGGACAAGATCAAGCGTCCGCTGGCGGACGAACTGCTGTTCGGCAAGCTGCTGGGCGGCGGCCGGGTCAGCATCGACGTGCGCGATGGCGAACTGGTCGTGGGGACGCAATCCGAACCGGAGAAGTTGTTACCGGCGACGGTGACGTAGGGCGGGCCCCGGCCCGCCATCTTCATTGCCGTGGGTCAAAATCTGCAAGAAACAAAAGGCGGCCAATGGCCGCCTTTCCATTCAACAAGTTATCGAACTTATTTCATTCGATAGGTGATGCGCCCTTTGGTCAGGTCATAGGGTGTCATTTCCACCTTGACCTTGTCGCCGGTGAGGATGCGGATGTAGTTCTTGCGCATGCGTCCGGAGATGTGGGCGATGATTTCGTGACCATTCTCGAGCTTCACCCGGAACATGGTGTTGGGAAGGGTTTCACTGATCGTCCCTTCAAACTCGATGACGTCGTCTTTGGCCATGCTGTCCTGCGTTGGGGGAGGCG
>JALYOU010000136.1 GCA_030856725.1 Pseudomonadota bacterium | reverse complement strand
GTTCGCGTGGATATTCACGTTCGAGATCGTCGATGCCGCTGTGAGAAGGATTGCCGCGCAGCGCGCAATCGTGCGCGATCAGTTCGTTGTCGTCCGCGTGCTTGCCCAACATGTCTGGAATCGGTCGCGTGTCACCGGTCCACACGACGCTGCCGCGCAGGCGCAGGCCATACGCCGTCTGGGGCCAGTGGTGCCGCACCGGAAATGTTTCCATGCGCATACCGTCGTGCCAGAAGGCCTCGCCGACCGGAATCACATGAAACGCATCCCAGAAATTGGCGCCCCCCTCTGCCAGCACATTCGGGTAATCGCCGACACGCTGGTGCAGCAGGGGCACGATCGCGGCCGGCACGTAGACGCGGGTGATGCCCGCGCGCGCGCGATCAAAACAATTGGCCACGAATAACCGCTCGAAACCGCCGACATGGTCCAGATGGGTATGAGTGACGAACAAAGCACGAGGCCAAGCGCCGTAATGCGCCAGGTACGCGCTCAGGCCTTCGTTGCCGCAATCGATCGTCAGCCACGGCGCGCCATCGCGTTCGATCGTCGCCATCGCCGATCCGAGCTCGGGCGCGGCCGATGCATTGCCCACCCCATGGAATCGCAGCGCCCAGTCCATCAGTAGCCCCGCTCCCAGGTTGCGGTGTAGCCGGCGCGCAGGCGCGCGAAATCCTCGTGGATGCCAGCGGCCGGAAGGGCGCCGCGCACTTTCAGCAGCGAGCGTTTCAGGCGCGACAGGTTGCGCTCGCGCCACGCGGTCGCGGGAATGCGTAGCGTGCCGCGGTCGAAGTCGATCAGCCAGCCGTGTCCCTGGCTGTCGAACAGGATGTTGTGCGCGTTGAGGTCGGCGTGATCGAGGCCGGCACGATGAAAGCGTGCGATCAGTCGGCCGGTTTCCTCCCAAGGCGCGTCGTGGCCATCGATGGCGACGCGTTCGGCCAGCGAGCGCACATTGTCGATGCGTTCGAGCAGGATCGCGGCTTGGTAGCGGACGCCATCGCGCCGGTATTGCGCGGCGTACGGGCGCGGGACAGGCAGGCCGCGTTTGACCAGTTCGCGCAGGAGACGGAACTCGGCGAAGCTGCGCACCTTGTTCGCGCCGGGCCACAGGAATCCCTCTCGACCGAGCTTTGCCATCAACCCGCCGCGCAGGTAATGCCGCAACACCGCGCGGCCGAACGGCGCATCGACGAACCACGCGCCGCCGCGTCCGCTGCCGTCCACGGGCCGCGCCTGTTCGCCCCAGTGCGATGGGGAAAACCATGCCGGATCCACTTGCTGCACGCGTTGCGCGTCGAACAGGATCGCGCCGCCGCCATGATTGCGATCATCGCGGAACGGTGTCAGGGTTTCGGTGGCGTCGAATCCGACCATCCAGCGAGTCTAGCAAGCACGTGCCCCCTACTCCCGATTCCATCTGCCTGTTGCGCCTGTCCGCACTTGGCGACGTGACCCATGTGCTGCCGTTGGTCCACACCCTGCGCGCGGCGTGGCCGCAGGTGGCGCTCGCGTGGGTCATCGGCAAGGGCGAGCAACGGTTGCTCGAAGGTGTCGATGGCGTGGAGTTCATCGTTTACGACAAGCGCGAAGGACTGCACGGCATGCGCGCCTTGCGACGGACGCTGGACGGGCGGCGCTTCGATGCGCTGCTGCAAATGCAGGTGGCGTTGCGCGCGAACGTGCTGTCGGCCTTCATTCGGGCGCGGCGCCGGATCGGATACGACCACGCACGGGCCAAGGACCTGCACGGCTTGTTCATCAACGAACGGATTGCCGACCGTTCCGGCCAACATGTGCTGGATGCGATCGGCAGCTTCTGCGAACCGTTGGGGCTGAAGCAGACGGACGTCGCGTGGGGTCTGCCCGTGCCGCACGACGCCCGCGCATGGGCGCGCGCGCAATGGCCGGGCGACAGTGCACCAACCTTGCTGATTTCGCCCTGCTCCAGCCATGTGCGTCGCAACTGGCGCGCGGAGCGTTATGCCGTGGTCGCCGACCATGCCGCTTCGCGGGGGTGGCGCGTGGTGTTGTGCGGTGGGCGCAGCGCGCTGGAACGGGAAGTCGGCGACGCGATCGTCGCGCGGATGCTGTCGCCAGTGCTGGACCTGATCGGCAAGGACACATTGAAGCAATTGCCAGCCTTGCTGGAACGCGCCGACCTGGTGATGACACCGGACGCCGGACCAATGCACATCGCCAATGCAATGGGAACCAAAGTGCTTGGACTTCATGCCGCGAGCAATCCGAAACGCAGCGGACCGTATTCGGAGCTACGTTACTGCGTCGACCGTTACGATGATGCGGCGCGGAAGTTCCTGGGCAAGCCGGCCAGCGCGCTCAAGTGGGGCACGAAGATCGAGTTCGAGGGGGTAATGGATCTGGTGACGGTCGAGGATGGTATCGCCGCGTTCGAGCGTTACGCCAGCGACCGCCGTTGAAAACTCACGACGAGGCGCCGGCCTTGTAATCCTCGTAAGACTTCTCCTCGATATACGACGAGCCCAGCGCGAGGTTGATGTCCTTCTTGATGCGCGCACGCGTGTCGTTCTCGAAGTACACGCTGCGCGCCAGCTGCACGAATTCATCGTCGAAGGCCTGCGCCTTTTCCTTGATGCGGATGTCGTCCTCGATGACCCATAGGCGTTCGTTGACCGCCTTGAGCTCAGCGCGCAGCTTGACGATGTCGCCACCGGCGGCCGGGTGCTGCATCCAGTTGTTTTCCAGCGCCGAAAGCTCGTTGCGGACATTGGCGAGCTTGGCCGGGTCCGTCATCCGCTCCGACTTGATCTGCAGGATTGCGATCTTGTCGAGCAGTTCGCCGAACGAGACCGGCACGAGGATTTCCGACATGACGCACCCTGGGATC
>JALYOU010000108.1 GCA_030856725.1 Pseudomonadota bacterium | reverse complement strand
GGTAGAGGTCGCCGATGGCGTCGAGGATCTTGTGGCGGACGAATTCGTCGGCGTAACGCAGGCCGTCCTCATTGAGGACACGGAATTCGTCCAGCACGATGGCGTTGTCCATCGAGCCGCCGAGGCCAAGGTTGCGCTCGCGCATGTATTCCAGATCGCGCATGAAGCCGAAGGTGCGGGCGCGGCTGACTTCCTTGACGTAGGACGTGGTCGAGAAATCGACTTCGGCGCGCGATAACGACGTGGGGATCGCCGGATGGTCGAACTCCACGGTGAAACCGAGCTTGAAGCCCTCATGCGGGGTGAAGCCGGCGCGCTTGTCGCCGTCGCGGACTTCAACCGGTTTGCGGATGCGGATGAAACGCTTGGGGGCTTGCTGCTCGGCGATGCCAGCCGATTGCAGCAGGAAAACGAAGGGACCTGCCGAGCCATCCATGATCGGCACTTCGGCCGCGGACAACTCCACATAGATATTGTCGATGCCGAGACCGGCCAGCGCGGACATCAGGTGTTCGATCGTCAACACCTTGGCGCCGTCGCGACTCAGGCCTGTGCACAGCATGGTCTCGTGCACCAGTTCGCCGCGCGCGGGAATATCCACCACCGGGTCCAGGTCGACGCGGCGGAACACGACGCCGGTATCGACCGGCGCGGGACGCAAAGTCAGGTACACCTTCTCGCCGCCATGCAATCCAACACCGGTGGCGCGGATGACATTTTTAAGTGTGCGTTGACGAACCATGTCCGGGATCAGGGCCTGCGAGTCAAGCGTGTATAGCGCGGGTCCATGTGCAAGCGTCGCAAAGAGCGCGGCAGCAAGGGATTCCGGGCTCGGGGGGAGGCGGGAAGATTAGCACGCCGCTGGATGAACCTGAATGGAAGTGGCGAGCGGGTTTACGCTTTTCGTAGGCGGCTTCTCTCCGCGAGGCAGGATTTACTACGGGGCAAAAAAGCTGCCGGGCAGGCGAATGCCGGCAGCGAAGGGGACGTGCGCGGTGGGCGTTGGCTCACCACGTTTGTTGCGAACGCCGGGCGGGCAAACAAGCCCACCCGACGGGTCAATCGGCTTGGCGACGCAGGAACGCCGGGATGTCCAGGTAATCGCCCGGCAGATCCGCGACGGCCGGGGCGGCTTCTGACGAACGACCGCCACGGCTGCTGCGCAAGCCACCAAAGCTCGGTATCGGCGCATCGGCTTCGACATTGGCCATCGCATCGAAATCCGGCTGCCCGGTGGTCGCATTGCGCACCAGCTTGATCGGCGTGCGCATGACTTCACGCTGCATGTTTTCGCGCTCCGGACGCAGCGATTGCCGCGCGGCGACGCGGTTGAGGCCGGTGGCGACCACCGTGACCCGCACTTCGTCCTGCATCTCCGGGTCGAGCACGGTGCCGATGACCACGGTCGCGTCTTCGGCAGCGAAGTTCTCGATAGTGCGACCGACTTCGTCGAATTCGGCCATGGTGAAGTCCGGACCCGCTGTGATGTTGACCAGGATGCCGTTCGCGCCGGCCAGGTTGACGTCGTCGAGCAACGGATTCTGGATCGCGCTTTCCGCCGCAGCCTGCGCGCGATCGTCGCCGCGGGCGCTGCCGGTGCCCATCATGGCCAGCCCCATTTCCGACATCACGGTGCGCACGTCGGCGAAGTCGACGTTGATCAGGCCGGGACGCACGATCAGGTCGGCGATGCCCTGCACGGCGCCGAGCAGCACGTCATTGGCGGCCCGGAACGCCTGGATCATGGTCGCGTTGCGGCCGAGCACGGTGATCAGTTTCTCGTTGGGAATCGTGATCAGCGAATCGCAGTGTTGCGACAGCTCCTCGATCCCCTTGAGTGCCACCTGCATGCGCCGACGTCCCTCGAACGGAAACGGTTTGGTCACGACCGCAACCGTCAGTACGCCCATTTCCTTCGCCAGTTGCGCGACCACCGGCGCTGCGCCGGTACCGGTGCCGCCGCCCATGCCGGCGGTGATGAACACCATGTCCGCGCCGGCCAGTGCATCCATGATGCGTTCGCGATCCTCGAGCGCAGCCTGGCGGCCCACTTCAGGGTTCGCGCCTGCACCGAGACCCTTGGTCACGTTGGTGCCAAGTTGAAGCTGCAACTTCGCGCCGCAGTTCTTGATCGCCTGCGAATCGGTGTTGGCGGTGATGAATTCAACACCGTCCACGTTGCTGTTGACCATGTGCGCGACCGCGTTGCCGCCGCCGCCGCCCACGCCGATTACCTTGATGACCGCATTGGGTGCCATTTTTTCGATGAGTTCGAAATTCGCCATGTCCACGTCCTCCGTTGTTATGTGTTGCTAGATGCAATCGGGTTTTTTGTCGCCAAGTGATGCCATTCGCTTCGCCCTGCCTGCGTGCCGCCGCGCCGTCGCAGTGGCATGTGCTTCAAGCTTTCGTGGAGCGGGCTCCACGCAAGCGCTGATCCTCAAAACTCGCCGCGATACCAGTCCTTCACCTTGTTGAAGAAACTTCCTGCGCGCCCGGTGGGCAGCAGCGGCCGGCGTGGGTGTTCGGTCTGGCTGCCCATCAGCAGCAGGCCGACGCCAGTCGCATGCACCGGATTACCAACCACTTCGCCGAGGCCAGTGACGTGCTGCGGAATGCCCACGCGAACCGGCATCTGCAGCATTTCCTCGGCCAGTTCGACCACGCCTTCCATCTTCGAAGCGCCGCCGGTCAACACCATGCCGGCGCGTACCAGTTCCTCGAAGCCGCTGCGCCGCAGTTCGGCCTGCACCATTTCGAAAATTTCCTCGTAACGACCCTGCACCGCCTGCGCCAGCGAATGCCGTGGCAGGCGGCGCGGCGGGCGATCGCCCACGCTTGGCACTTGGATCGATTCCTCGGCCGTCGCCAGTTGCGCCAGTGCGCAGGCGTAACGCACCTTGATCTGCTCGGCTTCGGGCGTCGGCGTGCGCAGCATGTGCGCGATGTCGTTGGTGACGTGGTCGCCGGCGATCGGCAGCGATGCCGTGTGGCAGATCGCGCCCTGCACGAACACTGCGACATCGGTAGTGCCCGCGCCGATGTCGACCAGCGCCACGCCGAGTTCGCGTTCGTCGTTGGTCAACACTGCGGTGCTCGATGCCAGCGACGACAACACCAGGTCGTCGATCTGCAAGCCGCAACGCTGCACGCACTTGCTGATGTTGGCCGCCGCCGATTGCGCGCAGACCACCAGGTGCGCATGCACTTCCAGTCGCACGCCGGTCATGCCGACCGGATTGCGGATGCCTTCCTGCGAATCGTCCAGCACGTATTCGCGTGCGATCGCATGCAGGATTTTCTGGTCGGCCGGAATTGCGACGGCTTTGGCCGCTTCGAGCACGCGGTCGAGGTCGGCATAGGTCACTTCGCCGTCGCGGATCGGCACGATACCCGGCGAGTTGCGGCATTGCACATGATTACCGGAGATCGACGCGTACACCGAGCGGATCTCGCAGCCGGCCATCAGTTCGGCTTCCTCGACCGCGCGCTGGATCGATTGTACGGTCGATTCGATATCGACCACCACGCCGCGTTTGAGCCCGCGCGATTCGTGCGAGCCGATGCCGATGACTTCGATCGGATTGCCGGGGGAATATTCGCCGACCAACGCCACCACTTTCGAGGTGCCGATATCGAGGCCGACGATCAGCGATTTGTCGCCTTTGCGGTTCATGTCTGTTCCTGCGCCTTTGTGTTGCGACTGCCGAGTGCAGCAGCAGGTGGTGTCGGGATTGGAGAGGATGGCGCGGCTGCATCCGACCAGCTCAACGCAAACCCGTTCGTGTAACGAAGGTCGGCGCGTGTGAGCGGCCGCTGTTGTTGTGCGAGCAATCGCGGCAGCAGGCGCGAGAAACGCGTGAGGCGCGCCTTTGCATCGCTGCGTCCGATGACGACTTGCGTGCCGCTGGCAAGCGTGAGCGACCAGCTGCCGCGTTCGTCCTGTTTCAGCCCACGCACGTCGATGCCGCCCGGCGACAGCAGGGCGCGCGATTCGTTGTAGAGCGCGACGACATCCGCGATGCGCGACGGATCGCCGTCGAGTTGCGGCAGGTTGTCCGGCAACGGCGCGCCACGCACGCTCTTGATCGGGAACAGGCGGCCGTGTTCCGACAACAATTTGTCGCTGCCCCAGCGCGCGAATGGCGTGTGTTCGACGATGCGGATCTCGAGAATGTCCGGCCAGCGCTTGCGCACTTCCGCACGCTCGACCCACGGCAGTTTCGCCACGGCCGATTGCGCATCATCCAACCGCACGGCGAAGAAACCGTCCTTCGCATATGGCATCACCGTCGCGCGCAGCTGCTGTGGATCGACACGCTCGAACTGGCTGGTGACGCGCAGCTTGCGCAGCGGCCAGCGATCGCCCGCGACCCAGCCATTGACCACAGCGGCCACGGGCAGTGCGACCAGTGCGATCGCGATGAGCCATGCTAGGAATCGCAGGACGGCGTTCACCCCGCGCCCTCCTGCATCGTCATTTCAAGGATCCGCCAGCACAACTCTTCGAACTCGACTCCGATTTCGCGCGCAGCTTTGGGCACCAGCGAATGACTGGTCATGCCGGGTGCCGTGTTGACTTCAAGCAGGTGGAACTGTCCGCTGGCGCGATCGCGCATCACGTCGACGCGGCCCCAGGCGCTGCAGCCGGCGGCGTCGAATGCAGCCAGCGCGATGCGACGGATTTCGTCCTCGTCAGCGCCTTGCAGGCCTGGACACAGGTACTGCGTGTCCTCGGCGACGTACTTGGCGTGATAGTCGTAGTACTCGCCCGTCGGCACGATGCGGATCGACGGCAAGGCGCGGCCATCGAGAATGCCGACGGTGAGTTCGTCGCCCTCGATCAACTGTTCCATCAGCAGCTCGCCCGGATACTCCGCCGCAAATGAAACGGCCTGCGCGAGATCGTTGTCTTCGAAAATGCGATGGATGCCGACACTGGAGCCTTCGATCGGCGGCTTGACGATCACCGGCAATCCGAAATCGCGCGCGGCTGCGGCGACATCGATGCCCTTGGGCAAACGCTTGTAGCGCGGGGTCGGCAAGCCCATCGACAGCCACACCTGCTTGGTGCGGGTCTTGTCCATGCCCAGCGCGGAACCGAGCACGCCGGAGCCGGTGAACGGCATCCCGAGCCCCTGCAACAACCCCTGCAATACGCCGTTCTCGCCATCACCGCCGTGCAGGATGTTGAACACACGGTCGAACTGCTTGTCGTTCAATTCGCGGATCAGGTTGGGAATGCCATCGACGGCGTTGGCATCGACGCCGCGGCTGCGCAGCGCGTCGAGCACGTTGCGGCCGGAATCCAGCGACACCTCGCGTTCGGAGCTGTTGCCGCCCATCAGCACGGCGACACGGCCGAAAGCGGCGGGATCGGTGATGCGCAATGCTGGTGCGATCGTCTTGCTCACTCAGTGTTTGTCCTGTCCGGTGCCGGTGCGGTGAAGCCATTGCGGGCGAGTTGCTGTGCGGCCTGACCGATGTCGCCCGCCCCCATCATCAAAAGCAGGTCGCCATCGCGCAGCACGTCGGCCAGCACGCCGGGTAGCTCGCCAGCGCTGCCGACCACCACTGGATCGACGCGACCACGCGTGCGGATCGCGCGGGCGAGCGATTTGCCGTCGGCGCCGGCGATCAGCGCCTCGCCGGCCGGGTACACCTCGGTCAACACCAGTGCATCGACGTTCGACAGCACCGCCGCGAATTCGTCGAACAGGTCGCGCGTGCGGCTATAGCGATGTGGCTGAAAGGCGACGACCAGGCGCTTGTCTGGCCAGCCACCGCGCGCGGCCTCGAACACCGCTTCAAGTTCCTTCGGGTGATGGCCGTAGTCGTCGACTACCGTCACCATGCCGCCGTGTGGAATTTCGATTTTCGCCAGCAGGTTGAAGCGGCGGCCGATACCGGCGAACGATTCCAGTGCGCGCGCGATCGCGACCGGCTCCACGCCGAGTTGCCAACCAACGGCGGCAGCGGCGAGCGCGTTCTGCACGTTGTGACGGCCGGGCAAGGCCAGCGTGACCGGCGTGCGCGAGGCATCGGGCAGGCACAAGGTGAAGCGCATGCGAGCGCCTTGCTGGCTGACCTCCTCGGCGCGCACGTCGGCGTGCGGATCGAAGCCGTAGGTCATCACGTGGCGCAGCGTCGCAGCCGCGAGCGTGGCGA
>JALYOU010000072.1 GCA_030856725.1 Pseudomonadota bacterium | reverse complement strand
GGGCTCTAAAGGCCAGGCAATAAACCCATGACCCCTCAGGAAGCCCTGCAACGCACCATCGAGCACCGCGAAATCTTCCACGACGAAATGGTGGATTTGATGCGGCAAATCATGCGCGGCGAGGTGTCGCCGGCGATGACGGCGGCGATCCTCACGGGCTTGCGGGTGAAGAAGGAAACGGTCGGCGAGATCGCGGGCGCAGCCACGGTGATGCGCGAATTCGCCTTATCTGTGCAGGTGTCCGACAAAACCCATCTCGTCGACATCGTCGGTACCGGCGGTGACGGCTCGCACACCTTCAACATTTCCACCGCGTCGATGTTCGTGGCCGCGGCCGCGGGTGCGAAGGTCGCCAAGCATGGCAATCGCAGCGTGTCATCGAAATCCGGCAGCGCCGATGTGCTCGAGGCGCTCGGCGCCAACATTGAACTGCAGCCCACGCAGGTGGCGCGCTGCATCGACGCCTGCGGTATCGGTTTCATGTTCGCGCCCGTGCACCACCCGGCGATGAAAGCGGTCGCGCCCGTGCGACGGGAAATGGGTGTGCGCACGCTGTTCAACATTCTCGGCCCGCTAACCAATCCGGCCGGCGCGCCCAACATCCTGATGGGTGTGTTCCACCCGGACCTGGTCGGCATCCAGGTGCGCGTGCTGCAGGAACTCGGCGCGCAACGCGCGCTGGTGGTGTGGGGTCGCGACGGCATGGACGAGATTTCGCTGGGTGCGGCAACGCTGGTCGGCGAATTGCGCGATGGGAAAGTGCGCGAATACGAAGTACACCCCGAGGATTTCGGTATCGGCATGGCCGCAAGCCGTAATCTTCGCGTCGAGGATGCGATGCAATCGAAGACGATGCTGCTGGAGGCGCTCGACAACAAGCCGGGCTTGCCGCGCGAGATCGTGGTGTTGAATGCAGGCGCTGCGCTGTACGCAGCGGGTGTCGCCGACAGCATTGCCGAAGGCATCGAGCGCGCCCGCGCTGCCATCGCAAGCGGTGACGCGCGAGCGAAACTCGAACAGTTCGTGGGCTTGACGCAGGCCGCTGCCGTATGAACGCAACTCACGACAAAGCAGCCCCTGCAAGGAATGTCCTCGACACCATCGTCGCTCGCAAGGCCGAGGAGATTGCGGCACGCAGCCGCGCGCAGTCGCTGGCCGCCCTGCGCGCACGTATCGACGACGCGCCGCCGGTGCGCGGTTTCGCCGCCGCGATCGAAACCAGGATTGCGCGTGGCGATGCGGCCGTCATCGCCGAGATCAAGAAAGCCAGCCCGTCGAAAGGCGTCATCCGCCACGACTTCGACCCCGTGCAGATCGCGCGCAGCTACGAAGCCGGCGGCGCGACGTGCCTGTCGGTGCTGACCGATGTCGATTTCTTCCAAGGCGCCGACGCGTTCCTGCAGCAGGCGCGCGACGCGTGTGCACTGCCGGTGCTGCGCAAGGATTTCACCGTCGATGCGTACCAGGTGTACGAAGCGCGCGTGCTCGGCGCGGACTGCATCCTGCTGATCGTCGCTGCACTGGACGACACGCAGCTCGCCGAACTATCCGGGCTTGCCATGCAACTCGGCATGGACGTATTGATCGAAGTGCACGACATCGACGAACTCGAGCGCGCGTTGCAGGTGCCAGCCCCGCTGCTAGGCATCAACAACCGCAACCTGCGCACCTTCGATGTGTCGTTGGACACGACGCTGTCGATGCGCGACGCCGTGCCGCGCGACCGCCGGCTGGTGACGGAGAGTGGCATCGCCACGCCGGCCGATGTCGCGCGGATGCGCGAGGCCGGCATCGATGCCTTCCTGGTCGGCGAAACCTTCATGCGCGCCGCCGATCCGGGGGCTGCGCTACGCCAGCTGTTTTTCGCCGAATGACGCGCACCTATCCCAAGCCGTCGCCCGATGCGCCTCTGGTTGTGTTCGATTTCGACCACACCTTGTACGACGGCGATTCGGGCGGCCATCTGGTCCGCTGGTTGTTGCTGCGCAATCCGCTGCGCGCAGCGGCGGCGGTGCTGGCGTCGCTCGTGCTCGGTCCAATGATCGCGTTCCTGCCGACGCGGCGGCGGGGTATTTCCGGCTTCCTGTGGATCGGCACCATCGGCCTGCGCCGGCGGCGCGATCTGGACCTTCTTATTGATCGCTATGTCGCGAGCCATGGCGACATGCTCGAAGCGCGCCTGCTCCCGATTGGGCTCGACGTGCTGCATCACCACCTGACGGGCGGCGATCGGGTGCTGATCGCCACCGGCGCGCCGCCGGAACTGGCCCGCGAAATCCTGCGTTTCGTCGCGCACGAAAAAGTGCCGGTGATCGGCACCAAGGTCGGTCCGCGCTTCGGTGCGGTGATGGCGATCCGGCATTGCCATGCCGAGGAAAAAGTCAGGATGATCCGCGACGCAGGTTACGACGTGCCGATCGCCACGGCGTATTCCGACAGCAGCGCCGACTTGCCGCTGCTATTGGCGGCGATCAAACCGGTCGTGGTGAATCCGAAATACGACAATGTCGATGAGTTCCGCAGGCGCCTGCCGGCCGGCACGCCGATCCTCAACTGGGGCTGCAAGGATCGCGGCGGCGAGGCGGTGTCAACCACGAGCGATTAGTCTTTTTGTCCCCCAAGGGGACTTCCTTCCAGGCGCGGGAGCGGCTCAGCCGCGAGCTCTTTGGCGCCTCATCACGAATCACGAAAAGCTCGCGGCCGCTCCTTCGGAGTGCAGCTAGCTCATGCAGCGGAAAGCGTCATGCATCCCCCAGCAACTTTACAAACCGCACCGCACCCTCCCCATACCCGCAGGCGCGATAGAACGCATGCGCATCCTTTCGATGCGCCGCGCTGGCAAGTTCCAGCCGTGCCGCGCAGGCCACGCGCGCACGGCGCTCGGCCTCGCGCAGCAATTGCCGGCCGAGGCCGCGCCGCTGCGCTTCCGGCGCGATCACCAGCGCGGTGATGCGGCACGTGATCGCAGCCAGCGGCAGGTAGTACATGAAATCCAGAGCCATCAAGCCGCAGGCGCGGTCCTCGCAGCGCGCCAGCAACAGCACCTGACGAGCATCGTCGAGCGTAGCCGCGATGCGTTCGGCGGCATCATCCGAATCGCAGGGATAGCCCAGCTCGGTCAGCAGGCGGGCAACATCGTCGGCGTCGCCGATCCCGGCACTGCGCACATCGGCATCGGCCGTGGCCGTGATGCCGGAGGCGCGTCCCATCGTCAGCGCGTTCCGTAGAGGACGATGGTCTTGCCGCGCGCGTGCAGCTTGCCGTCGATCTGCAGTTTCTTGAGCACCCGCCCGGCCATTTCCCGGGAGCAACCTACCAGCCGCGCCAGTTCCTGCCGCGAGACGCGCATCTGCGTGCCATCGGGATGGCTCATAGCCTCGGGCTCGTGCGCAAGATCGTGCAGGGTGCGGGTAATGCGGTCGGTGACATCAAGGAAGGCGAGGCGGCTGGCCTTGCGGCTGGTATCGAGCAGGCGCCGCGACAGCTGCGAACCAATCGCAAACAGCAACTTGGGCGCATCGGCGATCAGCGACCCGAGGAACAGCTGCTGCAGGCGCTCATAACTGATTTCAGCCAGTTTGCACGGCGTGCGCGTGCGCAGGATGACTTCACGCTGGTCGGATTCGATGAACAGGCCCATCTCGCCGACGAACTCGCCGCCGCCGAAATAGCCGAGCACCAGTTCGCGGTCGTCGTTTTCCTCGGTGATGATGCTGACCGAGCCGCTGATGACGTAATACATGGTCACGGCCGCGTCACCGGGGCGGAAGACTTCTGTCCGGGTCGGATAGCGGCGCCGGTGGCAATGCGCGAGGAAACGCTCAATGACGGCCGGTTCCGGCGCCAGCGGGCCGGCGGGACGGCGCAGAGTAGTCAGCAACGCAATTGGAAGTGAGCTCATAGGGGGATTAGAGACTCTGGTGAATCCCCAAGCTTATGCCTTGAGCGTGCTCTACGGCAAACGCCGCAGACGGCGGTTTCCACCCGCGCAGCGGCAATGCCGCATAATCGCGCCTCGCTGGACTTACCGGAACGATTGCCGTGGTCAAACCGCTGCCGCGCTTGAAGCTGCAAGGCTTCAACAACCTCACCAAGGCGTTGTCGTTCAACATCTACGACGTCTGCTATGCCGTGTCCGAGGACGAGCGCCAGCGCTA
>JALYOU010000056.1 GCA_030856725.1 Pseudomonadota bacterium | reverse complement strand
ACCGCGTTGGACGACGACCTCAACACGCCGCAGGCGTTGGCGGAGCTTGCGCGCATTGCCGGTGAGGCACGCGTGCTGCTGAGCGGTGGCGCGAATGTTTCCGGCGACGAGGCACAGCAGGCGCGGCTTGCCGAATACAAATCGCAGTTACTGGGCGCAGGGTTTGCGCTTGGCTTGCTGAAGCAAACTCCTGCGGCTTGGTTCGCGCGCGGCGTTGAGCGCAACGATGATGACGATGCGCGCATCCAGGCGTTGATCGACGAGCGGGCCGAGGCGAAGAAGAATCGCGACTTTGCGCGCTCTGATGTGATCCGCGACCAACTCGCCGAAGAAGGTGTTCTGCTCGAGGATACGGCGCAAGGCGTGCGTTGGAAGCGGGCATGACGTTTCAGCCGTCATTCCCGCTTTCACGGGAATGGCATCTGATGCTCCATGACGCCGCCGACACGATAATGCTGCTGAACTATTAATAGTGAACGACACCCCCTTCCCCCTCGAACCCACCGCCGCCGCTGCGCAAGCCGCGATTGCCGAGGAATTCGCGTTCTTCGGCGACTGGTCCGAGCGTTACCAGTACCTCATCGACCTCGGCCGCAAATTGCCGCCGTTTCCGGACGACAAAAAAAACGAACGACACCGCCTGCACGGTTGCCAGTCGATGGTCTGGATCGTGCCGTCGGGCGACGCGTCGCGGCTCGACTTCGCCGCGATCAGCGATTCGGCCATCGTCTCGGGCCTGATCTACCTCGCGCTGCGCGTGTATTCCGGTCGCCCGTCTGCTGAAATCCTTGCCACCGATCCCGACTACATCGCGACGATTGGCTTGGCGAAACATCTCTCGCCGACGCGCACCAACGGGCTTGCCGCGCTGATCGACGCAATCCGCGACACCGCACGTCGCGCCGCGTGAACGACACCGCCACGCCAGCCATTTCCCCGCTGCGCAGTCGCGGTTTCACTGGGTTGATGGCGTATCGGCTGCTGTCGATCCTGTCGTATCAGGTCGTCGCGGTCACGGTCGGCTGGCATGTGTATCAACTCACGCGCAATCCGCTGGCGCTCGGGCTGATTGGCCTGGCGGAGGTGATTCCGTATTTCTGCGTGGCGCCGTTCGCCGGTTATCTGGTCGATCATTCCCGCCGCCGCAAACTCGGCATGCTGGCGTGCCTCGGGCTCGCCGTGTCCGCGCTGATCCTCACCGCCTTCGCAGCCGGATGGCTGCCGTTTTCGGCACAGGGCGTTGGCGTGATCTACGCAGCCATCGCGTTCGGCGGCGCGGTGCGGGCGTTTCTCGGCCCGGTCTACAACGCGCTGTTCGCGCGGGTACTCCCGCGCGAACAGTTCGCACGTGGCGCCAGCATCGGCAGCATCGTGTTCCAGTCGGGACTGGTGATCGGTCCGGCCATCGGTGGCGTGCTGGTGGGATGGCTGGGCACGTCCGCCGCCTATGCGACAAGCGCGTTGCTCGCCGTACTCGCGGCGATTGCGGTGGCGACCCTGCACGCCAGCGAGCCAGCACCGCAGCTGCAGCGCGGGCCGATCTTCGCCAGCATCGCCGAAGGCGCACGCTTCGTCTTCGGACACCAGATCCTGCTGGGTGCGCTGGCGCTGGACATGTTCGCGGTGCTGTTCGGCGGCGCGATTTCACTTGCACCCGCGTTCATCGCCGAGATCCTGCACTACGGACCGGAAGGCCTCGGCATCCTGCGCGGCGCACCGGCGCTCGGCGCCGTGGGTGTGGGCCTGTGGCTGGCGCGCCGGCCGATCCAGCGCAACGCGGGACGCATCATGCTGTTCGCCGTCGCCGGTTTCGGCCTGTGCATCATCGGGTTCGGGCTGTCGAAACTGTTCTGGTTGTCGGCGGCATTCCTGTTGCTGTCCGGCATCTTCGACGGGATTTCAGTGGTGGTGCGCTCGACCATCCTGCAACTGGCCACGCCCGACGGCATGCGCGGACGCGTGTCGTCGATCAACGGCATCTTCATTGGCTCGTCCAACGAACTCGGTGCGTTCTACGCCGGCTCGATGGCGCGTCTGCTGGGCCTCGTGCCGGCAGTCGTGCTGGGTGGGTTCGTGACGCTCGGCGTGGTGGCCGTGACGGCATTCAAGGCGCCGAGGCTGAGGCGGCTGGATTTGCGGGAGCTGCAATAAGTCGAAGGTCCGTCACCCAAGCGTGGCTGCTTGTCTGGCTTCCTGTCCACAGGGCTCTTGACATCTACTAAACCATTAGTACTAATACAGCCGTACCCACGACTAGGCGACGCATGTCCACTCCCAATCCCACCGAAGGCGAACTGGCGATCCTGCACGTGCTGTGGTCGCGCAAGACCGCGATGACCGTGCGCGAGGTGCATGCCGAGCTGTCGAAGACAAAGGACACCGCGTACACGACGGTGTTGAAGATGCTCACGATCATGGCCGAGAAGGGCCAGCTCGAACGCGATGAATCCGAACGCACCCACACCTACCGCACGGTGCATGCGGAGCCGGTCGTGCAGTCATCGCTGCTCAAGGACCTGGTGCGCAAAGCATTCTCCGGATCGACGTTGACGCTGGTGCAGCGCGCGCTCGATGACAACGTCGCCAGCGCCGAGGACCTGGATGCGATCGGCAAGCTGATCGCGCAGGCCAAGGCCAGGCGCAAGGGCTGATGGACGCGCTCGCGCTCGTGCAGTGGGGATTCGCGCCGGCATTGGCCACGGCGCTGCTGCATTCGCTGTGGCAGGTGACATTGCTCGGACTCGCTGCGGCGATCGCATTGGCCGCGCTGTCACGCGCGAGCGCGGCGTTTCGTCATGCAACCGCGATGGCGTTCCTGCTGGCGATGGTGGGCGCGCCGGCGGCGACGTTCGTGCGCTTCTGGCAGCAACCCGCGGCGCGCATCAACGACGGCTGGATGCCTGCGATCACGGCCCCCCGACTGGATGCGGCATCGGGCGGGTTCGTGCAGGAGTCGAGTTCGACCGCGGCGTTGCT
>JALYOU010000051.1 GCA_030856725.1 Pseudomonadota bacterium | reverse complement strand
TTTCGTATAACTTCGTCGAAGGCGGCTACGTCGCCACCAATCTCGACAACGACAACGATGAAATCGATGCCGACGGCTGGGGCGTGAACGGCTCGGTGGCGCTGCATCCCAATTTCCACCTCTTCGGCGGATTCAGCGGCCAGCAGACCGATGACTTCGGCTCCTCGGCACGCGCGTGGAAACCGACGTCAACCAGTGGCGCGCCGGTATCGGCTACAACCTCGAGATCGGGCCGAAAGTCGACTCGTCGCACGTGCGGCCTATGAGAAGTTCGAGATCGATGACATCACCGTCGCTGGCCAGACCTACAGCATCAACGAAGGCCACGACGGCTACAGCGCCGAAGTCGGCGTGCGCGGCGCGCTCACGACGAACTTCGAAGGCTACGCGACCGCGGGCTATGAGGACTTCGGCGAGGGCGCCGACGATTTCTACGGCCGCGTCGGCGCGCAGATCATGTTCAACCCGATCTGGGGCATCAGCGGCGACGTCAAGTTTGCCGATGGCGACACCCAGTACTTCGTCGGTCCGCGTCTGACCTGGTAATCAATTAAGACAACCTGTGCGTGACCCGCGGCGACGGTTCCCTCCCCTGTCCCCGTCGCGGCAGAAGCCTGGCCTTGTGTCGGGCTTCTTTTTTTAGCCCTCCCCTTCAAGGGGAGGGTTTGGTGGGGATGGGGTTGATTGATTGCGTGACTTCGTAGCAGCGTATGGGAACACCATCCCCATCCCGGCCTTCCCCTTGAAGGGGAAGGAGACAGCATCAACGGAACAAGGTTTCCGGATACTCCGCCTTCTGCTCCCGCGCCAGCAGTTGCCGCAAGCCGTCCGCAGGCGTCATCTCACCATGCAGCACCGCACGCACCGCGCTGGAGATCGGCAGTTCGATGCCGTGTTTCTCCGCCTGGCGCATCACTTCATCGGCGGTCTGCACCGATTCGACCACCTGGCCGATCTCGCGCACTGCGTCGTGCAGCGATTGCCCCCGTCCCAACGCCAGACCCAGCCGCCGATTGCGCGACAGGTCGCCGGTACAGGTCAAAACAAGATCACCGAGTCCAGCCAAGCCCATCAATGTTTCTGGCTGCGCGCCGATCGCTGCCGACAAGCGCAACATTTCGTTGAGCCCGCGCGTGATCAAACCCGCACGCGCGTTGAGGCCCAGCTGCATGCCATCGGCAACACCGGTAGCGACCGCCAACACGTTCTTCATCGCACCGCCAAGTTCCGCGCCGAGCATGTCGTTGCCGGTGTAGGCGCGGAACGCGGGGCCGTGCAATACATCGGCGATGGATTGCGCGAAGTCGGCGTTATCCGAATGCACGGTGAGCGCGGTCGGCAGGCCGACGGCGACTTCCTTGGCAAACGATGGGCCGGTGACGACCGCCAGCGGCACGTCATCACCGAGCAGTTCGCCGGCGACTTCATGCAGGAAACGTCCGCTGCCGGGTTCAAAACCCTTGGTCGCCCACGCCACGCCCGCATGCGCGGGCCGATGCGGCGCGAGCGTGCGCAAGGTTTCGGCGAAGGCGTGCGACGGCACGACAACCAGCACCAGATCGGCGCCGTGCAGGGCTTCGGCAAACTCAGTGGTCGCGCGCATGCCCTCGGGCAAGACGATGCCCGGCAGGTAGCGCGGATTCTCATGGCGCGAATCGATCGCCGCGATGACGTCCGCATCGCGGCCCCACAACATGGCGTGGCCACAATGTCGCGTAATCAAAGCCGCAAGCGCGGTGCCCCACGAGCCTGCGCCCAGGACTGCAACGGATGGGGCATCCGCCATCGGCAAGCTCAATGCCGCCTCACATCGAGGCAAGGATCAGGCGTTGCCTGCGGTTTCGGTGCCGGCCGCAAGCGAGCCGTCGCCCGCATCCTGCTGCGCCGCGCGCTTGCGCAGGCCTTCGGCGTACAGCGCATCGAAGTTGATCGGCTGCATGACGAACTGCGGAAAGCCACCCGCCTGGATCAGGTCGCCGATCGTCTGGCGCACGTACGGATACAGCACGGCCGGGCACTGCGTGCCAAGCATGGCGTCGATGCCGGCGTCCTCGAAACCGACCAGGCCGAACACGCCGGCCTGCTGCACTTCGGCCAGGTACGCGGTCTTACCGTTGACGGTGCAGGTCAGGGTCACGCCGAGCACGACTTCGAAGGCGTTGTCGTTGAGGCGCTGCACTTTCTGGTTGAGGTTCATCTGCAGCTCGGGCTGGCCCTGCTCGTTGAATACCTGCGGCGCGTTGGGGGCCTCGAAGGAAACGTCCTTGACGTACAGTTTTTCGACGGTGAACGAGGCGCCCTGCTGCTGCATGTCGGTGGGGGCCATCGCGCCGTTGCTGGTGTTGGTTTCTTCGGACATCACTTACTCCGCAATCTATGAATTAGGGACAGTCGGCGATTATCGCATGGGCCGCGGGACGGTCTGCGTAGGGTGGATCCCGGCCCACTGCTCTTCGCCACAAATACATGACGGAGCGTCAACGATCCACACGGCCGTGGTGGTGGGCCAGGACCCACCCTACGTGGGTCAGCCGCGACCCTTCACCAGCGGCAAATCCGCCTGCTGCCACGCGGCGATGCCGCCATCGAGCACATACACCTTCTCGAACCCCGCCTTGCGCAGCCGCTTGGCCGCTGTGCCCGCGCCTTGGCCGGTCTTGCACACCAGCACCACCGGCAATGACTTTGCGGTCTTGAGCTGGGGGTTCTCCGGATCGAACTGGGCCATCAGCACGTTCTTCGCACCGGCGATATGGCCCTTGTCGAACTCCGCGTACGGACGCAGGTCCACCACCAGGGCGTTGTCGCGATTGACCAGGCCCGTCAGCTCCGCCGGCCGCAGGCCCTTGTAGCCGCGGAACAGGCCGGAGATTTCATTGAAGACGATGGCGATGGTCAACCCGGCCAGCGCCAGCGACAACACCGGATTGCGGCCGGCAAAGGCCATGAGTTCTTCGATAGTCACGGATAAAAGGACACTTCAAATGGGCCGGGATTGTCGCACACGGCCTTGATGCACCACGGGCGTGCGTGCAACGACCGTGCGACCTTGTCGCGCTCATAACTGTGGATGTCGGTCTGCGCCGAACTTGACTGCCGCCATCCTGCGAAGGCGGGGACCCCGCGACTTCGAGCACTGAAAGCCAAGTCACTGGGTTGACCATCTTCGCTGTTGAAAAAACGCTTCCGCCTTCGCGGGGCTTTCAACAGCCGAATGGCTGGTCATGACGAGCAGAGCGACTTTTTCAGGCCCTATCGCTCGGTGTCGAAGATCAGCAATTCGTTGCCGCCCTTGCCGTACAGTGTCAACGTGCCACCGCGTGTCCTGTACGACGCGGTCTGTCCCAGCAGTCGCATGTAAATGCGTTCGGCGCGCATCGCCGTTTCCGGCCCGGCCATTTCCGTCATCTGCAACGATCCGACGGAAAACGCGCCGTTCCATGTCGCGGTGTATGCACCGCCATACGTGTTGACGCCGCTGTGGCCGGTGATGCTGCCGTTGGCGAATGCGGCGGTGATGCCGGTGTCGGCCGCGCGTTGCGAACTGATGCTCCAACCCGCGAGTCTCCAGCGCGTGTCATCGAGCGTCATGCTGTCCGTGTGCGCGCAGGCCGTCAACGCAGCGGCCACGATGAGGCTATGGAGCATGGTTGAAAGGAATGTAGTTGCACGCGTCATGTTTCACTCCTTGTACCGACGGGCGATCAGAAACGACGATCGGAACCCGTCCGTTTCACGCGGACATTGCGATGCACTCGATAGTCGGCACTACGACTGCGTTGCACGACCAGCGCACGTTCTTTCAGCTGACGCGTGATCAAGGCACGCAAGGCCACCTTTTCCGGCCCCGACCACAACATCGGTGGCGGCACGACCAGCCGCGCCTCGTTCGCGTGCAGCACGAGCGTGCCGTAGCCGCTGGCCTCCACCCGGCGCACGCGATCCCATGCAAGTTCGTGGCGGCCGAGCAGGCTGTGAACCGAAATCGTGTCGTCATCCGCGGCTACATGGCCAGACCCAAGCACCAGATAAAGTCCGAGCGCGACAAAGACCAGGAACAACATCGAGACCACACCTTCGCCGGCACGCCACGACAGCAGCGATGCGACCGAGAACAGTGCGATTGCTGTGGCGCCGATGATGCGTGCATAGCGAAGGTCCGCGTTGACCATATTTTGCCGACCACCTGGATCAAGCAGAGCCGCGAAGCGGGTTCGACTTGAATGGATCGTTGGGCGGCTTCACCGTGGTGGTGCCTTGACCGTCTGGGCATCAGCTTGACGATGAATAATTCGCCAGCTGCCTTCTTCATATCGAAACAGCATTGTTACGCGATAGTTGCGTTCCGTAACTGCCGCTCGATCTGGAGTGTTGAACACCAGGTGCTCGGTTTGGATTAGGTAGCCAATTTCCGCTAGAAGCATAAGCAAGCCTGTGAATCTCATTGCGCCCTTTGATGAACTGCGTGCTTGCCCAATCCAGGCGTTTGGCCACGTGCTCCCAGCCCTGTTCAATTGTTCCACCGAATCCCCCGGCCAAGGTGACGTCTGACCGGTATGACCAGAGTGCTTTGTAGCCGCCCGGTCTGCCCTGCTGAAGTTCCTGTTGCGCGCTTTCAACGCGCTTCAGGAAAGCCGCGAACTCTTGATCCGCGTTGGGACTGGGGAACGTGGCGCACGCAACAAGAATAGCCAGCAGAGCCGATACAGCCGCAAATCGGAGGAGTTGTTCGATGCTCCTCATTGGCATGACATCAAGAGCCGCCTGACACACGTTGACCTCACTGCCCCGCCCAGAAATCCGGCAGCCCGCCCGTAATCCACCACTGCTTCGCTTCCGCGTCGTACCGCCACTGCTCGGTGTAGCGGATGCTGCGCTCGGCCATGGTGTTCTTGTTGATGATGCCAATCTGGATTTCGCGCATCGCGGTGGTTTCGCCGACACGTTCGGCGAGGTCGCGGTAGCCGGAGATCTGGATCTGCTTGTAGCGCTCGAACTGCAGTTCCGTCATCGGGTGAGCTTCTCGATATTTCGGATCGACCAGTTGCCAGGCGCCTTCGAAGTCGCCCCAGCGGACGGCGGCGGAATAGGCGTACTGGGTTTCCTGCAGTACGGTCATCTTGCGGCCGCCGCCGCCGCAACCGGCGAGCAGGGTGAGCAGCAGCAACGAGCCGATCGCCAGTAACGTCTTCAGTTTCAACATTCGCATCGCACGCTCTCCGCCGTGGCATCAGCCGGCATCGTAGCGCTTCGCGATGGCGACGTAGCGCGCCCGGCAGGTGGCGGCCTTGCCGCGTTCTGGCAGCCGTACGCAGGCGGCGAGATGGGTGGAGGCGCGGCCGGTGTCGCGCAGTTGCGTGATGAAGGCATCCCAGGACGCATCGTCTGCGATACGCGCCTCGGCGTGCAGGTCAGCGAACAGCGGCGCGCGGAAGGCAAGTGCACTGTCGGCGACGAAGACATCGGCGTCGAGGCCGGCCTCCTGCAACCGCAGCGACACCAGTCCCCACGCGGCCAGCGTCATCATTGAACCGAGACTGCCGCCGAACGCACATCCCTTGTCGTTGATGTGGCAGCCCAGTGGCGCGTGCAGGCGCAGGCAGTCGCCGTCGTAACCGTCGATGCGCATCCGCATCGCGGCCACCGGCGGCATGGCCTGGTAGTGGGCATGGAGTTGCATGAGCGCGTAGTCGCGATCCATTGAGTGATTCCTTGAGATTTAACGGCGTATGTTCGCCGGGCGGGACACGATAGGGGCGAAACCCCATGGCGAACGCTGGCCGTGTGCCTGCCCGACATGACCAGCCATTTGGCTGTTGAAAGCCCCGCGCAGGCGGGACCCAAGGACATTAGTTTGGCAAACAGCTTGACGTCCATGGATCCCCGCCTTCGCGGGGATGACGGCCTGGAGGGGAGCGATCACGGGCGAGCATACGTTCATGCCAAGCTTGCGCGATGACGCATTCCTTCGACGCCGTGCAACCACTGGCCGGATGGTACGTGATCTCGTTGCGGCCCAGCGGCGGTCACGCGGCATTGCGACGCGCGGCGGTGGCGCAGGGTGCGGGTCTGATCGCGTTGTCGCCGTGGCGCATCCAACCCTTGAAAGATGCGAACACGCGCTCGGCGTTGGAGGCCGCGTTGTCGGCGGACTTGATCATCGTCACCAGCCCGTCGGCGGTGCGCGCGACAGCGGCGTTGCAACCGTTCGATGCACGAGGTGAACAGCGATTCGTTGCGGTCGGCGAAGGCACAGCGAAAGCGTTGCGACGCTTCGGTATCTTGGACGTGGAAACACCGGCGCGCATGGACAGCGAAGGCGTACTTGCGCTGCCTGCATTGCAGGCGATTGACACGCATGACATCGGCCTGCTGACCGCCCCCGGCGGCCGCAATCGCATCGAGCCTGCGTTGCGCGAACGCGGTGCGCACGTGTTGCGCGCGGAGGTGTACCGACGTGTGCCGATCGCGTTGTCGAAGCAGGGCGTGCGCGCTTTGCTGGAACTGGATGGGCCAGCGGTGCTTGCGCTCAGCAGTGGTGAGGCGTTCGTGCGGGTATTGGATGCGTTGCCTGTGGAAGCAGTGGACGTGTTGCGGGCTGGGCTGGTGGTTGCTGCCAGTGATCGGCTTGCAGGGCTTGCGCGGGAACATGGATTCGAGCGCGTAGTGATTGCGCGCAGTGCAGTACCGCATGACTTGATGGCAGCGGCGGTCAAGGCGGCGAGTGGGTAACTGTTTTCCTTCTCCCATCGGGGTGAAGGGTTGCTTGCGAGCCACTAGCTCGCGCAGCACTGAACACTTGAGCGCTGTGCGCGAAGGCTGGGGCGCGGAGCGAGGTGCCGAAAGAGGATGAGGCGCGGACCTCCCAGATCGGAGTGGACGTTCACTACCAAGTGGCTCTCGCGCCCTCATCCGGCGCTGTGCGCCACCTTCTCCCGTGGGAGAAGGGAAACGCAATCCACTACCATGACGCATCCCCCGCGCCGATCCTTCCCGTCGTGAACCAGCCCGCTTCCCCCTTCGCGCCTCGCCGGCGCAGCCCTGCCGTGTTGTGGCTGGTCGTCCTGCTGTTGCTCGGTTTTGCGGGATGGCGAGGTTGGCAGTGGTGGCAGGCGCGCGATGCGGCCGCGCAGGCCGAGCTCAGTGGCACTGCGCAGCACCTGCTCGCGCTGGAAAGTCGCATCGACGCCTTGCGCCGCGACCAGCGCACGCAGGCGCAACGATTGCAGACTGCCGATGCCACCAACCGCGTGTTGCGCGACGAACTGCTCGGCATCAGCCAGCGCGCGGCCTTGCTGGAGGACAGCGTGTCGCGGCTGGCCGATCCCGACCATACCGGCGTGCAAGCCCTGCGCCTGGATGAGGTGGAACTGCTGCTGACGGCAGCGGCGCAACGTTTGGAGTGGGCATCTGACCTCGACGGCGCGCGTCGCGCATACACACTGGCCGCGGGCCTGCTCGACGGCATCAACGATCCGGCCTACCTGAGCCTGCGGCAGACGCTGGCGCAGGAACGCGCGGCCGTCGATGCGCTTGGCGTCGATCCGCGCAGCGTCGCCATCGGCCGGCTCGAAGCATTCTCCGCAACGCTCGACGCGCTACCGCGCGCATCGCGCGCGGACCAGCGCCGCGCGCTGTCGTGGTGGCGACGCGCGTTCTCGCGCGTGGTCGAGGTGCGCCCGAGCGATCGCGGCGTCATCGTTCAATCGGCGGACCGCAACACCGGCTTGGCCGCACTGCAGATCGAACTGACCCTGGCCCGCGCCGCGCTTGAGCGCCGCGACGCGGCCGCGTATCGCACTGCGCTGCAACGCGTCGACGCATGGCTCACGCGGCTGTGGCCAGACTCCCCACAGCAACGCACTAACCGCGCCGCGTTACGCACGCTTCAGGCGGTGCCGCTGACACTGCGTTTGCAGACCCTCGGCAGCAGCCTGCAGCAGTTGCGGGCCTTGCGCGGAGCGCGTTGAAGCTTTCCAGACGTTGTACTGATTGTTGATCGTTCAACGAATCGAGACACACTGACACTGCACGCACTGACAGCGCACGCACTGACACCGCCTTCTTCTCGCAGCACGGAGCACCCGATGAACCTGTTCCGAAACATCCTGTTCTGGCTGGTCCTGGCCCTGGTCGGCGCATTGGCCGCGCAACTGCTGTTGCAGGATCCCGGCTACGTCCTGATCCGCTACCGCGGCAACGACTACACCACCACGGTGGCGATGGGCCTGCTGATGTTGCTCGCAGGCGCGGTTGGCCTGTGGCTGCTGTGGAAACTGCTGACGCTGCCACTGCGCACGTGGCGCGGCATGCGTGACCGGCAATCTCGCGCGCGTTTGAGCGAAGGCTTGAACGCACTGCATCAAGGCCAGTACGCGCGCGCCGAAAAACTGCTGGCGCAGGCGGCCGAAGACGGCAACTCCGAAGCCATCGCGCGCATCGCCGCAGCACGCGCTGCCGATGCACGCGGCGATACGCTGGTGGCGCAACAGCAGCTCGACGCGCTCGGCGATCGCCATCCCGCATCACGCGCGATTGCAGCTGCGGAGATCGCACTGGGGCAACACCGCCCGACCGATGCGCTGGTCGCGCTCGACGCGCCTGCCGCACAACCCTTGCCGCCACGTGGACTTGTGTTGCGCGCGGAAGCACTCGCGGTCTCCGGGCAGGCGGCGCAGGCCTACGGTCTGCTCGGTGCGATGCGACAGCAGCAGGCCTTGCCCGCGGAGCGCCTGGACGAGCTGCAATCGCGCTGGGCGGAAGCGTCGCTGCGACAGGCCAACGACGCCAACGTGCTAGCCGAACGCTGGGAAACGCTGCCGGTCGCGTTAAAGAGCGAGCCTGCTGTCGTGATCGCCTATGCCGAACGCGCCGCCGCACTGCGCTGGGACGAGGCCGCCGCGAAAAGTCTCGAACAGGCGCTGGACACGCGCTGGGACGAATCGCTGATCGATACCTACGGCCGGCTGCCCATCGGTCGCATTGATGCGCGCCGCGCCAGTACCGAACGCTGGCTGCAGACGCATCCCTCCAGTCCAGCGCTGCTGCTGGCGATGGCGCGACTCGCGCGCGAGCAGAACCAGTGGCCGCAGGCCGAGGAGTATTTGCACCGATCACTGGCGCAGGGCGCCGGCTCCGATGCGTGGGAAGAACTCGGGCACGGCTTCGCGCAAAACGGCGACGAAACCCGCGCGCGGCTGAGCTACGCCAACGCATTGCGCGCATCGCGTGGCGAACCCATCGCCGAACTACCCGGCCGCGACCTGCGGCAGAAGATCTACGATCAGGCCGTCACCGAGGAACGTGATGTGCATGGTGTGCCGCGATTGCGGGAGTGATTTTTCACGCTTGGTTTTATGTCGTCATTGCCGTGAAGGCGGAAACCCATGCCGGGATACCCTCCGCAGGGCAATGCACGTGCTCCGACGATGTAAGGGCATAGCTTCCCGCCTTCGCGGGAATGACGACATGTAGCGGGCGCATGCCGGTTGTCTGCCGGTGACTGCCTATGCATCGAAGTTAAACTGCAACCCTGCATTCCAGATCGAAGCACGTGAATTCAACTTCGTTACCGCAAGTGCGCAAAGCCGCGCTCGCCTTCATCTTCATCACCGTGCTGATCGACGTGCTCGCGTTCGGGCTCATCATTCCGGTATTACCGCACCTGATCCAGGACTTCGTCGGCGGCAGCACCACGCACGCGGCGTACTGGGTGGGAATTTTCGGAACGGTGTTCGCGGCAATCCAGTTCGTGACGGCGCCGATCCAGGGTGCGTTGTCAGATCGTTACGGGCGGCGTCCGGTGATCCTGTTGTCGTGCCTTGGGCTGGGCCTGGATTTCATCCTGATGGCCGTCGCCAATTCGCTGCCGCTGCTGCTGCTCGGACGCGTCATTTCCGGCATCACCTCGGCAAGTTTCACCACCGCCAACGCGTATGTCGCCGATGTCACGGAACCTGCGCAGCGTGCGAAGAGTTTCGGGTTCATCGGCGCGGCATTCGGCGTCGGTTTCATCCTCGGCCCGCTGCTCGGCGGCTGGCTGGGCAGCATCGACCTGCGGTTGCCATTCTGGTTCGCAGCCGGGCTCGCACTGCTCAATTTCGTCTATGGCTGGTTCGTACTGCCCGAATCGCTGCCGCCGCAGCGACGCTCGCCGAAGTTCGACTGGTCGCACGCCAATCCATTCGGTTCGATGGTGTTGCTCAAGCGCTATCCGCAGGTGCTGGGCCTGGCCGCGGTGGTGTTCATTGCCAACCTCGCGCATTACGTGTATCCGAGCATCTTCGTGCTGTTCGCCGATTACCAGTACGACTGGGGTCCGCGCGAAGTGAGCTGGGTGCTGGCACTGGTCGGGGTGTTCAGCGTGCTGGTCAATGCAGTGCTGGTGGGGAAAATGGTCCAGTGGCTGGGCGAACGCCGCGCGCTGATACTCGGGCTGGTGTGCGGCGTGATCGGTTTCACCATTTACGGTTTCGCCGGAGTGGGCTGGATATTCCTCGTGGGCCTTCCGATCAGCGCGCTCTGGGCGCTGGCCGCACCGGCGACGCAGGCGCTGATCACGCAACAGGTCGGCGCCGACGTGCAGGGTCGCATACAGGGCGCGTTGATGAGCCTGGTGAGTCTGGCCGGCATCATCGGCCCGGCGATTTTCGCCGGCGCCTTCGGCCTGTTCATCAGCGACCGCGCGCCGTTACACCTTCCGGGTGCCCCATTTCTGATCGCGGCGTTGATGCTTGCGGTCGCGGTGCTGATCGCGTGGCGCCATGCCCATGCTCCAGCGGAAAAGACCTCAATCGCAGCGGTGACGTAGGGCGGGCCCAGGCCCGCGTCTTTTCCCATCGCCATAGCGTTTC
>JALYOU010000023.1 GCA_030856725.1 Pseudomonadota bacterium | reverse complement strand
CCGATGGTCGACATCGCCGATTACGTCATCGACTACCAGATCGATTCGCAGGAGGCCTACGACACCGCGCGCTACATGCTGCTGGATTCGCTGGCCTGCGCGATGCTGGCGTTGAAGTTTCCCGATTGCGTCAAGCATCTCGGTCCTCTCGTGCCGGGTGCAACGCTGCCAGGCGGCGCGCGCGTGCCGGGCACCAATTTCGAACTCGATCCCGTGCAGGCCGCCTTCAACATCGGGACGCTGGTGCGCTGGCTGGATTTCAACGACACCTGGCTTGCGGCCGAGTGGGGCCATCCCTCCGACAACCTCGGCGCGATCCTCGCGGTCGCCGATTACCTCAGCCGCCAAGCCGAGCGCGAAGGCGGGAAGACCATCACTGTGCGCGACGTGCTGACCTGGGCGATCAAGGCGCACGAGATCCAGGGCATTTACGCGCTGCAGAACTCCTTCAACCGGGTAGGACTGGATCACGTGATCCTCGTCCGCCTGGCGTCGACGGCCGTCGCTACGGCGATGCTGGGTGGCGGCAAGGAGGAAGTGATCACGGCCGTGTCGCACAGCTGGATCGACAACGGCGTGCTGCGCACCTATCGCCACGCGCCCAACACCGGGCCGCGCAAGAGCTGGGCAGCGGGCGATGCCTGTCGGCGCGCCGTCACGCACGCGCTGAATGCCGTGAACAAGAACGTGGTGGGGTATCCCTCCGCGCTCAGCGCGAAGACGTGGGGCTTCTACGATGTGGCGTTCAAGGGCAAGGAGTTCGCGTTCGAGCGGCCGTTCGGCAGCTATGTGATGGAAAACGTCCTGTTCAAGATCAGCTTCCCCGCCGAATTCCATGCACAGACCGCCGTGGAATGCGCCATGCAGTTGCACCCGCAGGTCAAGGACAGGATCGACGAGATCGAGAAGATCGTCATTGAAACCCAGGAAGCGGGCGTGCGCATCATCGACAAGACCGGTCCGCTGGCCAACTACGCCGACCGCGATCACTGCCTGCAGTACATGGTGGCCGTGCCTTTGATCTTGGGCCGCCTGACGGCATCCGATTACAACGACGACATTGCCGCCGACCCGCGCATCGACGCACTGCGCGACCGCATGCAGGTCAAGGAGAACCCGCAGTTCACCAAGGATTATTTCGATGCCGACAAGCGTTACATCGGTAATTCCGTGCAGGTGTTCTTCAAGGACGGCACGGCGACGGAACTGGTCTCGATCGATTTCCCCATCGGCCATCGCAACCGTCGCGCTGAAGGTATTCCGGTGCTGATGGCCAAATGCGAAGCTGCATTGTGGAGTAATCTGCCGGCTGCACAGGCAGAACGGTTGATGGAGCTGGCCCGGCATCCGGAAAAACTTGAATCCATGCCCATTCAGCTATTCATCAAGCTCTGCACGCTGTAGTCTGCATGCACCCAAACCTCGTGCTTGGCAATCCTCAAAAAGTTATGGTAGTGTTAACACGGCTTTCACATCGCCGACACTAATCTTGCCGGGATGGCGTGCGCTTATGGCCGTCTAAACGAGAAACATGCTTTACCGCTTTATTACCTTGATCAAGGAGCTGAATATGAATAAGAAACTCCTCTGTGCTGCGCTGTTGGGCGGACTGAGCGTGGCGCAGGCTGCTTCTGCGCAGGAGTTTGACGACCGCTGGTATGTGGCAGGTTCCACAGGCGTCAACTTCCAGGACGATGACCGTAATACTGAAGACTCGATCTTCGGCACCCTCGGTTTCGGCAAGTTCCTGAACCCGAACTGGTCGGTCGAATTGGAACTGAATTATCAGAACCCCGACAAGACCGAAAACCCGAACCTGTGGTGGAGCCAGTACGGCATCTCCGCGGATGCGCGTTACCACTTCCGTGGCGCCGACCGTAACTGGTGGCCGTACATCCGTATGGGTGTTGGCTTGCAGCGTCACGAAGAAGAATTCATTCGTGACCCGAGGTTCGGTACGCCGCGTGACGGCTTCCCGGCCCAGCATGAAGACAACAACGTCGCCCTGAATCTGGGTGCGGGTTTGCAATTCGATTTCGGACGTGTTGATTTGCGCACCGAAATCGGCACACGTGTCGACTTCGATGAAGAGCAAGCCACAAGGCTTCCTGGTAACCCGCCTTGCCCCAACGCAGGCTGCTTCCCGCAGGCCGGTCCCATTGGTAACCTGCAGGAAGACTACTTCAACGACATCCTTGCTTCGGTCGGCCTGACGGTCGCACTGGGTCCGGATGCGATGACTCCGGTTGCCCCGGCTCCGGTTGCTCCGAACTGTGCTGACAGCGACAGCGACGGCGACGGCGTGAACGATTGCGACGACAAGTGCCCCGGTTCGCAGGCTGGCCAGACGATCGGTCCAGATGGTTGCCCGGTGCCCGTGTCGATCGACCTGAAGGGTGTCAACTTCGACTTCGACAAGTCGACGCTGCGTCCAGATGCGATCGCGATCCTCAACGAAGCCATCGAAATCCTGAAGCGTTATCCCGATCTGCGGGTTGAAGTCGCCGGCCATACCGATTCCATCGGTTCCGACGCCTACAACCAAGGTCTGTCCGAGCGTCGCGCCCGCGCCGTGTACGACTACCTGACCAGCAACGGTATCGACGCTGGCCGTCTGGCGGGTCCGACCGGTTACGGCGAAAGCCGCCCGATCGCGCCGAACACCAACGAAGATGGTTCGGACAATCCGGAAGGTCGTGCGCGCAATCGCCGCACGGAGCTCAACGTCCAGAACTGATCGGACGCCAAGCTGAAGCAACACGCGAAACCCGGCTTAGTGCCGGGTTTCGTTTTTTGCGACGCGGTAAAACGGATCAACCTCCCACAACAATTCATGTGCGCATGCAGCCACTGGGAAGGTTGTCCGATGTGAAACAAGTCGCAACGAATTTTATGGAATTTAGTTCAGAATTATCCGGCGCCAATCCTCGCCGGAAAGCGCTCGCTTTACCGCGACCTTATTCGAACACACCACGGCTTGTTGTGGCCTCCCACTGCTCCTACACTCCCATCATTCGTCGAAGAGAAATGCCCATGTACCGGACTTTGGTAATCGCCCCTTTGTTGCTGATGTCGGGGTGGGTGCATGCGCAAGGATTCAACTGTTCGACGGCGTCGGTGCCCCAGGCGGTTCCGCTGCGGCCGACCGTGCTGGCGCCGGTGGCTTTCGGGCTGACCGCTCCGGGTTATCAGTTGGGTGCGCCGAGCGGGGTGTTGTCACAGGCCTACGACGAAGCACAGTCGGTCGACCAGGTGTTGCTGCGGCTGCGCATCGAGGGATGCCAGAACGTTGCCAAAGCGATTCCCGCGCCCAGCGCGCTTGATCCGAACGATCCCGCAGCGTACAAACCAAAAACCGAGTTCGACAATACGCCCTGGCGCTTCGACATGAGCCAGAACGGCAAGCGCATGACGGCCGACGAATTCGATGCGTGGATGAAGGCGCGTGGCGTCCGTGTCGCCGGCCGCAAACCGGCTCCAATGGCTGCCGCGCCTGTAGTGCCGGGGGCCACGCCAGCGCCAACTGCTTCGCCTGCAAGCCAGCCCACCACTCCCTCCCAGATGACACCGACGGTCCCCGCAGCACCGCCAGGTTCGCCGCCGGGACAGAGACCAGATTGAACGGTCAGTTGTAATCGCCGTCCTGCACCGCGCGGCGAGACCCGGACGAACATCCCAACCCGCCTGACGGCGGGTTTTCTTTGCCGCTTCTGCATCTAGTGCAGATGATGGATTTCCCCCGTGGGCGGACGTGGAAAGAACGCACTGACTTCGCGCTGATAACGGCGGTAATCCTCGCCGCGGCTGCGCACGGCCTGCTGTTCGGTCCATGGGATGCCGCTTACGCGGTAAAGGAACACCAGCATCATCACCGGACCCAGCCAAGCCAGCCAGGCAAACGGCGAGCCCATGGCCAGCAGCA
>JALYOU010000017.1 GCA_030856725.1 Pseudomonadota bacterium | reverse complement strand
TGGTGCGCTTGTCGTAGCGCATCTCGATCAGCATCGCGTACAGGATTTCGTTGAACTTGCGCTTGAGCGCTTTTTCCCTGCCGATGCCGAGCAGGCCGCTGCGCGCCAGCTGCTGCGTCAACGTACTTGCGCCCTGTTTGGCCTCGCCCGACTTGACGTTGACGAACAGCGCGCGCGCCATGCCGCTGACGTCGATGCCGTGGTGGCGCGCGAAATCGCGATCCTCGACCGCCTGCAATCCGGTGACGAGCTGGTCGGGGACTTCGTCCAGGCTCACCAAGCGACGCTCTTCCTGTTTCTGGCCGTACAGCGTGGCGATGCGGGCGGCGTCCAGTTTGGCGGCGCGCATCGTTTGCTTGCGCGCGGCATCACGCACCGTGGTCACGCGTCCACCTGAGAGCGTCACTTCGACCCGACGCGCGCCGACGGGTCCGTCAATGTCATTGAAGCCGCGGCTGGCGATGAGGAACCGGCTGCCGTTGCGCGTGTAGCTACCCGGGCGCACGCCTGCGCCGTCGTCGCGGTACGCGGCCGCGTCCAGTTCCGTCTTCAGCGTCTGCACGTCCATCGCCATGCCCGGTTGCAACAGCAACGGGCGCGCGTATACGCGGGTCGGCAACTGCCATTGCAACTGCCCGAAGCGCTGCCCGACCTGATGGTTGAGGTAGAGCATGTACGGAATCAGGAAGCCCAGACCCAGGCCGGCGATGGCCAGTCCCCAAGTCAACAGCCGGCGGCGCCAGTCGGGCGCATCGCTGCCGTCGTCATCGCGCTCGTCGTAGCGGTCGTCTTCGTCGTAATCGATGCGGGCCATATACCTTCGATCGTGCCTGCGGACAGGCACATGTGGATGCGACAATGTGGGCAATGCGGAGTCTAGCGTAGCGGCCCAAGGCGCACGCCCTGCCGCAGACCCGATCAGTCAGCCGGAGTTCCAAAAGCATGTCGTTTTCGATGGCCGATGCGCGGTTTTTGTTCGATCGCTGCATGGGTTTGATCCGACGCGGCCTGCTGAGCCTGCGCACCCGCGGCCCGCGCGCAAGCTGGGGGCGGGTGCGGGCGCAACTGAAGCGCGCCACTCCGGAACAGCGCGCGGCATTGTATTTCCCTGCAGATGTGGCGTTTACACCGTTCGCTGTCCCATGCGCGGATGCGCCGGTCGCGAGCATCGTCATTCCCGCCTTCAACCAGTTCGCGCACACGCTGCATTGCCTGCGTGCGTTGGCGGAACATCCGCCTGCTGCCGCGTGCGAAATCATCGTGGTCGATGACGGTTCCAGCGATGCGACGGCGGAATACCTGCCGCAGGTAGCGGGCCTGCTGTACCACCGGCGCGCCGGCAACGGCGGTTTCATCGCCGCATGCAACGACGGCGCGGCCTTGGCGCGTGGCCAGATCGTCGCCTTCCTCAACAACGATACGGTGCCGCAACCCGGCTGGCTGGACGCTTTGCTGCGCACCTTCGACGAGCACCCGCGCACGGGCTTGGTCGGCGCGCAGTTGCTGTATCCGGACGGGCGACTGCAGGAGGCCGGTGGCGTCGTGTTCGCCGATGGCTCTGGCTGGAACTACGGCAAGTTCGGCTCGCGCGAGGATCCGCGCCATGCGTACGTGCGTAGTGCCGATTACTGCTCGGGTGCGGCGATCGCGATTCCAAAACAACTGTTCGATGCGCTCGGCGGTTTCGATGCGCGCTATGCACCGGCGTATTACGAGGATACCGATCTCGCGTTCGCGGTACGCGCGGCGGGGTATCGCGTGCTCTACCAGCCTGACGCACGCGTCGTGCATGTCGAAGGCGCGACAGCGGGCAGCGACACGGCCACTGGCGTCAAGGCGTACCAGGTCCGTAATCAGTCGGTTTTCTCGGAAAAATGGGCCTCGGCGTTGCATGCACAGCCCGCGCCCGGGCAAGTGCCAACCCCCGCCGTGCTGCATGCAAGGCAACGACAGGTGCTCATCATCGATGCGCTGACGCCGCAACCAGATCACGATTCTGGTTCGCTGCGCTTGGTGAATTTGATGCGGCTGCTGCGCGAGGAAGGGGCGCACGTAGTGTTCCTGCCTTCCAACCGGCGGCATGCGGGCGCGTACACCGAAGCGCTGCAGCAGCTCGGTGTCGAAGCCTGGCATGCGCCGCACGCCGCGCGTCCGCCGGCCTGGCTGCGCGAGCACGGTGCGCGCTTCGACACCATCATGGTCTGCCGGCATTACATCGCCAGCCAGTTCCTGGACCTGCTGCGTACGCACGCACCGCAGGCGAAGATCGTCTTCGACACCATCGACCTTCATTACCTGCGCGAACAGCGCGGCGCCGAACTTGCCGGCGATGCGGCCCTGCATCGCGGCGCCATGAAGACGCGCGCGCGCGAACTCGATGTCATCGCACGGGCGGACGTCACACTGGTCGTCAGCGAAACCGAGCGCGCATTGCTGGCGCGCGATGCGCCTGCGGCGAACGTCGAAGTGTTGTCGAACCTGCACCAGCTTGCCGGCTCCGGACAGACGTTCGCGCAACGCGAGGACCTGGTGTTCGTGGGCGGCTTCCGCCATCCGCCGAACGTGGATGCGGTGTGCTGGTTCGTCGAGCATGTGTTTCCGCTGGTTCGCGAACAGCTGCCGGATTTGAAGTTCCATTGCATTGGCCACCACGCGCCGCCCGCGGTGATCGCCCTGGCGACGCACGCGGGCGTGATCGTGCATGGCCATATCGCTGACATCGCGCCGTACATGGATGGATCGCGCATCGCGCTCGCACCGCTGCGCTATGGCGCCGGCGTCAAGGGCAAGATCAACATGAGCATGGCGCACGGGCAACCGGTCGTGGCCACGTCATGCGCGGTGGAAGGCATGCATCTGCACGATGGGCATGACGTGCTGGTGGCGGATACGGCTGAAGCGTTCGCGGATGCGGTGGTGCGGTTATACCGGGATGCTGCGCTGTGGGAGAGGTTGTCGGGTCACGGGTTGGAGAACGTCGCGAGGCATTTTTCGCTGAATGCGGCGCGCGAAGTTGTCCGGCGGGTGTTTTTTTAGAGACGACTGAAGGTTATATCTAAGGCGCAGCTTGCTTCCTTCTCCCACCGGGAGAAGATGTCGCGACAGCGACAGATGAGGGCGCTTCCGGTCAGGCTGCCTTCCTCTTAATGGGAAGAGCTTTGTAGGGTAATGCGTTGCATCGTCATCGGAACGGAAGCTCCCTCATCCGCCCCTCATTGAAAATGCGATCGGCAAGGTTTGTGTGGGCACCTTCTCCCGAAGGGAGAAGGAACGGCGAAAAGCTACGGCACGTCTCCGCTGCCTGACGCCGTCCGCACACGCTGGCCGAACTCGACCAGTCCAGGTGTCTTCGGATCCAAAGCTTCCGCACTCGCCAACGCCTGCTCCGCGAACGCAACTTCACCCGCGCCCAACCGCTCCGCGCCCACCGCAATCCACCGCTGCGCCAGCCGCCGCCTGCCATCGGCGATGCGTTTGTCCGCCGGCGCGAGTTGCTGCCAGGCATCCAGGCAGACGCTGGCGCGGCGCAGGCGGTTGCTGCGCAGTTCGTCTTCGTAGCAACCACGCGCGGCGGGTAGGACGCGCGCTGCGGCGCGTTTGACGTCGGCATTGGCCGGTGCAATCGATTGCGCGGCGCGCAGTTTGTCGTAGGCGCTTTCGCCAGGCGGCGTGAGCCAGTCGCCACGCGCTTCGGCATCCGCGGCTTCGGCCAGCAGGCGCGCGACGTTCTGCTGCTGGCCGCGCGTGGGCGGCGTGAGCGCGGCGCTCGACTGCAGGCGGCGCACGCGCTGCAAGTGCGTCTGCGCGGCTCGCACGGATGGGGATTGCGGGTTGATCGCGCGTGCATTGCGCAACGCCGTTTCCGCTTGCGTGAAACGGAAATCCGATGCCATGCGTTCGGATTGCCACGCGTAATGCGCTGCGGTGCGCTCGACGCCAGCCAGCGCATCGGGATCGTCCGGAAATGCCTGTAACACGGCGCGCCAAGCATCCAATGCAACCTGTGGGCGGTTGCGTTGCAGTGCTTGCGTCGCGCGCCGCTTTTCCTGCTCCCCTGCACGAACGAGTTGCGCCTGCGCTTCCGGCAGGCCGATATGGCCCGCGTCGTGTTCGCGCACGGTTTTCACGATGGCTGCGGCCTCGGCAAGTTTGCCCGGCTGCAACCGCGCGGGTGCCTGTTGCAGCAGGTCCGACAATGCATCCTCTCGGCCTTCCAACGCACGATCATGGTCGGGTTCCAGGGCGATAACTCGCTGGTACAGCGGAAGCGCGGCCTCGAGCTTGCCAGCGAGATGCGCGGCGGCCGCGGTGGCGAGCAGGTTTTCGATGTCGGCATGTTCGGCTTCGCGTTTTCGCAGCGCGAAGGCGATGGCGTCGGTCCTGCTACGCGGCGCGGACAGGTCGCGCGCGAGCTGCAATGAGGCGTGGGCTTCCTTGAAGCGATTGTGCGTCACGGCAGCGCGCGCCTGCGCCATCGCAGCCTCAGCCACGCGCATGAGGCCTTTTATGGCCTCGTTGCGGTCGGGGTCGAGCGCAAGCGCGGCTTCATAGAGCTCGCGCGCGCCGCTGCCATCGCTTGCGGTCAACCGGCCCTGCGCCATCGCCTGCGCCGCCTGCTGCTGCAACGCCTGGATACTGTTTTCCGGATAGATGCGATCAGCCAGGGGCTGGCGGAACGCGATCAGCAGCAGGATCAGGGCGGCGGTGGCGATGCCCGTCCACAGCGGCCAGCGCGAGTGGATCAGCGCATGGGGCTTGAGCGGATTGGTGCGTTTGCGGAAATCAACATCGTCCAGCCAGCCGAAGCCGGGCTCGATACGCTGCTTGGCATCGCGTGGGTCGCTCACATCGAAAGGATAGGCAATGTGGATGAGTCGAGCGTGAGCGGAGGCAATCCCTTGCGGGTTTTGTAGGAGGCCTCTCAGGCGCGATGGCGGAGGTGGGAAAGCCTCATAGCGCTTGGGAGGCGCTCCTACAGGAAGCGTTCGGCAATCACCCCGCCCGATGCGCCTCATGCACGCCCGGCACCGCCGCCAGTTTGCCCAGCAGCGCCGAGAGTTGTCCGAAATCGCCGACACGCAAGCGCAGTTTGAAGCGGACTCGCCCGCTGCTGCGATCGACATCGCTGGCGATGCTGCCGATGTGCGCATCTTCCTGCGCGATGAGGTTGGTGAGTTCTTTGAGCAACCATTTGCGGTCCAGCGCGACGACCAGCACATCGACGTCGTATCCGCCGCCCGCCCTGCCCCACTCTACCGGCAGCACGCGTTGCGGTTGCGCGGCGGCCAGGCGCGCGAACGCAGCGCAGGTGTCGCGGTGTACCGACACGCCCCGTCCGCGTGTGAGATAGCCGGCGATGACGTCGCCCGGCACCGGCTGGCAGCAACGCGCCAGCTGCATCAGCAGGTTGCCGACGCCTTGCACCGTGAAGCTGGTTTTGGCGGGCTTCGGCACTTTTCCGCGCGTGGGCATGGACACCGCCGCTTGCGATGGCGAGGCCGCATTGTGTTCGTGCTCGTGCAGCGCGCGGCCGACCTGGTGCGGCCCGACGTCGCCCAGCGCGACGTGCACGTGCAGCTCGTCGACGCTGTCCGAATTGAACTTCGCCAATACCGGCGACAGGTCGGCGTTGTGCAGGCCAAGACGCTTCATTTCGCGGTCGAGCAACTCGCGTCCGGCCTGCACGTTGCGCGCATGATCGAGTTTGTGGAACCAGTTTCGGACCTTCTCGCGCGAACGTGGACTGGCGAGGAAACCGTTGGACGCGATCAGCCAGTCGCGTCGGGGCTCGCCGACTTTAGCGGTCAGGATTTCCACGCGATTCCCACTGCGCAACTTGTAGCCGAGCGGCACGATACGGCCATCGACCTTCGCGCCACGGCAGCGATGCCCGACTTCGGTGTGCACCTGGTAGGCAAAATCCAATGGCGTCGCGCCCTGCGCGAGATCGATCACTTCGCCCTTGGGCGTGAGGGCGTAGATCCGGTCCTCCACCAGTTCGGTGTCCAGCGCGCCCGACAGGTCCTGCGCATTGCGCGCACCGTCGGCATTGCCGTCGAGCAGCCGCCGCATCCACGCGATCTTGCGATCCTGCGCCGCATTTCCGCCGGCGCTGCCCTCCTTGTAACGCCAATGCGCGGCCACGCCGAGTTCGGCCTGCGCATGCATCTCGTGCGTGCGGATCTGCACTTCCAGCGTCTTGCCCTCGGGGCCGGACACCGCGGTGTGCAGCGAGCGGTAATCGTTGCGCTTGGGCCGCGCGATGTAGTCGTCGAATTCGCTCGGGATCGGCACCCACAACGCATGCACCACGCCTAGCGCGGTATAGCAGGCGGGAATGTCGCCCACCAGCACGCGCACCGCGCGCAGATCGTAGAGTTCTCCGAAGGGCACGTCCTTCTTCTGCATCTTCTTCCAGATGCTGTAGATGTGCTTGGGCCGGCCGGCGACATCGGCGATGACGCCCTGCGATCCCAGCGCGTCGTGCAAAGCCGCCGCGACCTGCTGGATGTAGCGTTCGCGGCCGGTACGTTTTTCGTCGAGCAGGTGCGCGATGCGCTGGAAGGTGTCGGGCTCGAGATAGCGGAACGCGAGATCTTCCAGTTCCCATTTCAGTTGCCAGATGCCGAGGCGGTTTGCCAGTGGCGCATGGATGTCGCGCGCCAGTTGCGCCAGTCCCCGGCGCTCTGCCTCCGGCGCGTTGCCGGAGGCGCGCATGCGCGCGAGATGCCGAGCCAGCAGGATAGGCACCACGCGCAGGTCGCGCACGATCGCCAGCAGCAACCGACGCAGTCCTTCCGCGTTGGCGGAACCGGTGCGCTCGCCATGCAGCGCCCACACCTGGCCGGCCGCTTTCTGGCCTTCGAGCAGGCCATGCACGCCGGCGAATTCCCGCTTCAATCGCGGGGCGAGCGTGGCCTGCAACCCCGGCAACGTGTGCAGCAGCGTGGCCGCGACGACTTCGCCATCGGCACTGAGCCGGGCGAGGGAATCGAGTGTGTCGTGCAGCGAGGGGAGGCCGTCTTCCGCATCGAAAGCAGCGGTGTGTGCTGCCGCGTCCGCGAGTGCCGACTGCAGGGCGGGCGACATCGCTTCGGCAGCGGGGCGCTGCAGGATGGCGAGCAGGTCGGTGGTGGCGATGGTTGGCAAGACAGGGTTCTGCTGGAGATGGTTGCCACATTAACGGCGTGTGGAGATACGTGACAGTCCGAAATTATGTATGTCAGTCGCTCCTATGCCTGCTGTTCTTCTCCCCTTGGGTATGAGACGTGGTTTTTTAGATCGCAGTGCGCGCTCCATGGCCAGTCGTTCTCCCGCCCTCATCCGCCTTTGGCACCGCCTCCCGGAGGGGGAAGGAAACCATCAAGGATCTTCCCGCAGCAGCGCCAGCCGCGCTGCCAGTTTCTTCGGCGACACGCCACTTCGTGCGCCCAGTTCCTGCGCGAACAACGACACACGCAATTCCTCGAGATCCCAGCGCAAGGCCTGCCATTCCGGTGTGTCTTTCAAGGCATCCAGCTGCCGCAACGCATCGCCGAACGGTTTGACCTCCAGCATCCGCGCCTGGTCCTTCACCGGATCGCGCAGCGCGCGCTCACCGCGCAGCACCAGCGCTTTGAGATAACGCGGGTAGTCGTCGAGCGCTGCAGCGGGTACGTCACGCAGGAAACCGGGCGGCGTCAGTTCCGCCAGTTGCGTGCGCATGTCGTCGAGGTTGCCGCTGGCCCAGCCGATCAGCGGCGAATCGAGCCTGGCGCGCACGTCGGCGACGAGGCCAAGGATGATCTCGGACTTGTCCAGGCGTTGCATCGCTTCGCCGAACACCAGGCGGCCGATCGCATCGCGGCGTTCGGCGAAGGTTTTGCTGTCGCGGACATCGACGAGGCCGTCGGCGGTCAGTGCATCGAACGCGCCTTCGACAAGATCGCCACGCAGGCGGTCCGCGTCCTTGCCGCCGTGACTGTCCGTGCGCGGTGCGGCCGCCTCGATGGCGGCATGCAGCAGCGTCGTCTTCGGCTGGATCGGCAACTGCTTGCGTGCCTGCTTGAGTTTGTCGGCGAGTGCGATGCGCAGCAGGCGGCGCACGCCGTCGGGATGGCGGCGGCGCGCTTCATCCTGGTCGGCATGGACGGTGAGCGTGGCGCTGTCGCCGGCGTCGTCGAGCGCGGGATAGGCAGCGATGCCGCCTGCGCCCGCGACCGACATGGGAATCGGCTGCTCCGGAAATGTCGTCAATCCCGTCGCCGCAAGATCGCCCGCCGCGCGCTCGGCGAACGCATCGGCCGCGCGCGCGCCAAAGTGTTCGCGGAGGTCGGCGAGGTCGCGGGATTCGGCCAGCACGGTTTTGCCGTCGCGATCCAGCAGGCGCAGGTTGGCACGCAGGTGCGACTCGATTGCGTCGACTTCGAACTCCGTGGCCGGTAGCGCTACGCCGGTCGCCTTGTGCAGGAAGCGCGCGAGCGTGCTTTCCAGCGCGTCCGCCTGCGGCTGGGCAAATGCTTCAGCGAACGCACGCGCGAAATCCGGTGCGGGCACAAAGTTGCGGCGCAGCGATTTCGGCAAGGTCTTGATCAGTGCGGTCGCCTTGTCCTGCACGAAACCCGGCGCCAGCCATGACAGGCGCGCCGCATCCAATGCGTTGAGCAGATGCAGCGGCACGATCACGGTCATGCCATCGTCCACCGCACCCGGCTCGAAGCGGTAACGCACCGCGAGCCGCGCATCGCCGAGGGGAATGTAGGCCGGATAGCGCGCCGCATCGCTGCTGTCACCCACCAGCAGGTCATCACCCGTCCATTCCAGCGACGTCTTCTCTACAGGCGACAACTTGCCGAACCACGCGTCCAGTGCCTGCGTGTTGTGCGCGTGTGGCGGCAGGCGGTCGTGATACCACTGCACCTGCCAGTCCTCGTCCACGACAAGCCCGATGCGCCGCTGTTTGGCTTCCTCGTCTTTCGCCTGTGCCAGCGTCGCCAGGTTGCGCGCGACGAACACGCTGCGCGTGTTGATCTCGCCGGTCAGCAGCGCATCGCGCACGAAGATGTCGCGGCTTTCCTGCGGGAACAGCGCGCCGTAATGGATCGGTCGCTTCGGTGCCAGCACCAGGCCGAACAGGCTGATCTGCTCGCTGCCGAGGACGCGTCCCTGCGAGCGCGACCAGCGCGGATCGTGGTGGCGGCGTGCAAGCAGGTGCGGCAATTCGGCGATGGCCCAGTCGGGTTCTATTGCAGCATTGGTAAGCGCCCAGACACGTTCGGTGTCGAGCAGCGTCGCCGACAGCACCCACGGTGGAGGTTTTTTCGCCAGCGCCGAGCCGGGAAACAACTGGAATTTCCGACCACGCGGGCCGTCGTAGCCGCGGTCGGTGCGTTGGCCGATCTGCGTGGGCAGGCCGGCGAGCAAGGCGCGGTGAAGTTTTGCGTAATGGGAGTGGTGTTGATCGTCGAATGCCGGTGCTGCAACGAACCCCTTGCCGTCATCCCCGTGTAGCCGGGGATCCATGGACTTTATTGGTAAAGGTAAACCGTCCTTGGATTCCCGATTTCGCGGGAATGGCGATGCTGGGGCTCGGTCTGCAGCGGTCTCTCGATAGAATGTCTCGCCTGCACTTCCCGACGTGATGACCCAGCCCAATTCCTCACACTGCAACTTCAACTGCCGATGCAATTCCCGCCACTCACGCAATCGCAGGAAACCGAGAAAATGTTTCTCCGCCCACGCGCGCAACTTCGACTGCGTGAGTTCCTCGTGCGCGATGCGATACGCCTCCCACAACTTTAGAATTCCAACAAACTCGGATTTCGCATCGGCGAACTGCGCATGCGCATTGTCCGCCGCCGCGCGCTGGTCGGACGGCCGTTCGCGTGGATCCTGGATGCCCAGGAAGCTGGCGATGGCCAGCATCTCGTGCAGGCAGCCGTGCGCATTCGCCGCGACGAGCATGCGCGCGAGCTTCACGTCCACCGGCAGGCGCGCCATGGTGCGGCCGATGGCAGTGAGCGTGCGATCCCTGCCGTTATCTGACGTGCTTATCGCGCCCAGCTCGCCAAGTTGTTGCCATCCATCCGCGACCGCTCGCGGATCAGGCGGCTCCAGGAAGGGAAACGCCTCGATATTGCCGAGCCCCAGCGACAGCATCCGCAGGATCACGCCGGCCAGCGCGGCGCGGCGGATTTCCGGATCGGTGTACAGCGGCCGCGACTGGAAATCGGCTTCCGAATACAAGCGATAACACGTGCCTGCCGCGATGCGCCCGCAGCGGCCCTGCCGCTGGTTGGCGCTGGCCTGGCTGATGGGTTCGATGTGCAGGCGATCAAGTTTCTGCCGCGGGCTGTAACGCTTGATGCGCGCGTAACCGGGGTCGACAACATAGCGGATGCGCGGCACGGTGAGCGAGGTTTCCGCGACGTTGGTCGCCAGCACGATGCGGCGCTTAGGACCGGGATTGAACACGCGATCCTGGTCGCGCGCAGACAGGCGCGCATACAGCGGCACGATTTCGGTGTGGCGATATTTGCGTCGTTCCAGCGCCAGATGCGCGTCGCGGATTTCGCGCTCGCCGGGCAGGAATACCAGCGCATCACCGAGCGCATCCTCGCGCGTGAGTTCATCGCAGGCGGCGATGATGGCGTCGAGGGTGGAGAGCTCGGGAGTCGGGATTCTGGAATCTGGATTCGCAGAAGCGCTCCGGCGACGCTCACCCGGGCTGGCGCGCGATTGTTCTGGCGACGCCGCGTCATCGTGGGCATCGCCTGCTTCAAATGCGGAATCCCGAATCCCGAATCCCGCATCGAGAGGGCGATACCGCGTTTCGACTGGATAACCACGTCCTTCGACATCCACCACCGGCGCGTTGTCGAAGTGCTCGGCGAAACGCGCGGTGTCGATGGTGGCCGAGGTCACGATGATTTTCAAATCATTGCGTTTGAGCAGAAGCTGCTTGAGATAGCCCAGCAGGAAATCGATGTTGAGGCTACGCTCGTGCGCTTCGTCGATGATCAGCGTGTCGTACGCCGACAACCAACGGTCGGACTGGATCTCGGCGAGCAGGATGCCGTCGGTCATGAACTTGACCACGGTGTCGTCGCTGACGTTGTCGTTGAAGCGCACTTGATAGCCAACGGTGCCACCCAGCGGCACCTGCAACTCTTCGGCAACGCGACGCGCGACGGTGCGTGCGGCTATGCGCCGTGGTTGCGTGCAACCGATCATGCCGGCCGCACCGCGCCCGGCGGCCAGGCAGAGTTTCGGCAGTTGCGTGGTCTTGCCCGAACCGGTTTCGCCGGCGATGACGACGACCGGATGCGCACGGATCAGCTCGACGATGCGATCGGCTTCGGCGGCGATCGGCAGCGAAGGATCGGCCTGCGGGCGCGGCAACGACGACGCTCGTGCCTCGCGCATGCCGACGGAACGCGTCAGCGCCGCTGCAAATGCCGCTTGCGCCGCAGCATCCTGCGGTTTGCCCTGCCAACGCGACCACAGCCCATGCAGGCGCCCGCGATCACGCGTCAACGCGCCATCGATGGCGCGGCGTGCTTGTTGCAGCGCCTGTTTGTGACCGGCGTCGATAGCGTGCATCAGTCGTTTCAACAGTCCGAATTCATTTCATGTGAACAGGGGTCAAGCTTATCGTGCCGTCATCCCCCAACGGAGCGACACCATGGCCAAGACAGCGAAGCAGCAATCATCGAAAAGCTCACCAAAGACATCGGCGCGCAAGCCTGCCCAAGCAGCCGCACGCAGTGCGCCCGGCATCGATATCGGGATCGACAAGGGTGATCGCAAGCAGATCGCCGATGGACTGTCGCGATTTCTCGCCGACAGCTTCGCCTTGTACCTGAAGACGCATAATTTCCACTGGAACGTCACCGGCTCCATGTTCAACGCGTTGCACAACATGTTCGAGGCGCAATACACCGAGCAGTGGACCGCGCTGGACGACATCGCCGAGCGCATCCGCGCGCTGGGCTTCAATGCGCCAGGTTCCTATGCCGAGTTCACGCGACTGTCGTCAATCACCGAGGAACCCGGCCTGACCGACACCGCCGACTGGCACGAGATGGTGCGACAGCTGGTGGTCGGCAACGAAGCGGTGTGCCGCACCGCGCGCAAGGTGCTGGACATCGCCGACGACGCCGATGACGCGCCGACCGAGGATCTGCTGACGCAGCGTCTGCAGACGCATGAAAAGTACGCATGGATGTTGAGGTCGCTGCTGCAGTAA
>JALYOU010000381.1 GCA_030856725.1 Pseudomonadota bacterium | reverse complement strand
GGAAAATTCGTGGATTGGCAAGGCAACCCCTTGGCCTGGTAGGGCGCACGCTGTCGCGGCAATGACACCACGTGAGAATCTCGCGCGATTCGATTGAGAAAGTTCCAGTCATGCTCGACGTCATCCTCTACCAACCCGAAATCCCGCCCAATACCGGCAACGCGATCCGCCTGTGCGCGAACACCGGCGCGCGGTTGCACCTGGTCGAGCCGCTCGGGTTTTCGCTGGACGACAAGCAGCTGCGACGCGCCGGCCTGGACTATCACGAGTACGCGGCGGTGCAGGTGCATGCATCGCTCGCCGCGGCACTTCAAACCATCGCGCCGCAACGCGTGTTCGCACTCAGCACACGCAACAGCGTGCGTTACGACCAGCCGCGTTATGTGCAAGGCGATGCATTCGTGTTCGGCCCGGAGACGCGCGGATTGCCGGAGGACGTACTGGCCTCGATTCCGGAATCGCAACGCCTGCGTCTGCCGATGCGGCCGGACAATCGCAGTTTGAACCTGTCCAATGCGGTGGCGGTGGTGGTGTTCGAAGCGTGGCGGCAGCTGGGGTTTGCGGGGAGTTCGTAGGGTGGGCCTTGGCTCACCATCGCCCGTGTCGTGACGAAGTGCGGTGGGCCAAGGCCCACCCTAGGGTTTCGGATCTAAGAGGATTAACGGTGTCGGCTGACATGTCCACGTCCGCTTTGACGCCAGTATCCGCCCCCGCCAGCCCGCTACTTCCCGAACGCCGCGAACTCCGGCCCCGCCAGCCGCAGATTCTTCTGCAGGTACGTGCGCAGTTCCGCGCCGGGCGCATCCGGCTTTGCGCCGCTCAGGTGCGCATGCAGCATCGCTTCCATCAGGTAGGCGTAGGCCTCGCGCGGCAGCGGCGCGACCGGCGAATGGCCACCGCCAGGCTCGACGAAAAGACTGACCGGCTTGCCGAGCCGCCGCAGCTGCGCGGCGTAGTGGATCACCTCGCGGATCGCGACCACACGGTCCGCACCGCCGGCAAACAGAAGTACGGGGCGGCGGAGTGCACTTGCATTGGCCACGGGGGATTGCGCGTGCAGGCGCGCGTAGGTCGCCGGATCAGCGGGGTCGATCGACAGTGCGCGCAGCGTCGCGGCCAGGGAGCGATCCGGCAGCGCGCCCTGGTCGCCGGCATCCACCAGCCAGCGCATCGACCAGCCAAAGTCCGCCGGTGGTGCACCGGCCACGCCAACCTTGAACAAGTCCGGCGCGAAGGTGACACCGAGCAGCGTTGAGTAACCGCCAAAAGAATGGCCGACGATGCCGACCCGTTGCGGATCGCCAATGCCCTGCGCCAGCAGGTAGCGCACGCCTTCGACGATGTCCTGCTGCACGCGGCCGTTGCCGTAGTCGCCGCGCGAGGCAAACATGTAGTCGCGGCCGTGGCCGGTGGAGCCGCGGAAGTTCGACTGGAACACCACGTAGCCGCGGTTGGCGAGCATCTGCGCGATGCCGTCATAACCCGCGCGGAAATGGTTGATGGGCCCGCCGTGCACCTGCGCGACCAGCGGCGCGCGCGCGGGATCGACCCCGGGTGGCAGCAGCACGAAGCCACGCACCTGCATGCCGTCGGAGGCGCGATAGGCGAACGGAAATTTGCGCGCCAGCGAAGCTTCCGGCAACGGCCGCGATGCCTTCGCTTCGTCGGCGAGGATGCTACGGAAACGTGCGCTGCGCGGGTCGTACAGATGCCAGCGCGGATCGCGCAACGTGCTGGCGCGCTCGGACACCAGCCACTGTGCGCCCGGTCCGCTGCCGACATTGATGCCAACGTCGCGCCCTGGAAAGCGTCGATTGATCGCCGCGACATGCGTCTGCGCGGTCCCAAGGCCGTAGGTCACCGCCATCGTGCTGCGATAACTTGCGACCAGCGGCTGCAATGTCACCGGATCAAGCACGGCATCGTCGAGGTCCGCTTCGGCGCGCGGATCGACATGCAGTGTGTGCAATGCGCCGTCGCGATCCAGTGATACCAGGCGCCTGAAATTGCCGCCCACATCGCCGTAGAGCATCAGGTCGCCCTGCGGCGTGACGGCCAGCAGCTGGCTCCGCTCCATCGGCTGCAGGCGGCGCACCTGTTGCAGGCGGCCGTCCGGGCCAACGCGATGGATCGCATCGTGATCGCCCTGGAACCGCGTTAGGGCAACCAAGCGACCACGCGCATCGAAGGCCACGTCGTGGATCCAGTGGGCATCCTCGCGCAGCAGGGTGCGCTTGCCGCGCGCGTCCATGCGCACGATGCGCCAGCGCTCGCCTTTGGTATCGCGGATGCGTTCGCGCAAGACCACTGCGGCGGGTTGCGTGCGATCGAGTTGCATCACCTCGCGCCGGTCCTGACCTTGCAACGGAATGCGCACGCCGCTGCTACCCGCGAGGGGCAGCGCCGACAGCGAACGTCGCGCCACCACGAACAGCCAGCGCCCGTCCTGCGACCACTGCACCTGGTCGGCTTCGGTCCGCGCCAGCAAGCGGCGCGCAGGACCGCCCGCCGTCGGCAGCACCCACACACTGCGCGCCTGCCCCTGCTCGCGCAGATACGCAACATGGCGGCCATCGGGCGAGAGCCGCACCGACTGCAGCGCGCGTGCATTGACGAATGCGTCGCGTGGATGCTTCTGCGCCAACGGGCGGCCGCGTTCACTGGCGATGGCGGCGCGCAACGCGGCGCCATCGTCGGCGTGCGCTGGATTGAACGTCCACGAGAGCACGCAGCAGGCCAGCGCGCCGAACAGCTTTGACATTGGTTTCATCCTGCTCAGTTCAATCCGGCTCATCGGGACTTGATCTCTAATCACGCGGCAACAGGCTGGGCAATCGGCAGGTCTTCGACCTGTTCGCGCACCGGGAACAGCAACCACAGGCTGATCAATGCCGGCACGCCGACCACGCCACAGGCGAGCACCCAGCTCCAGCGCGCGAGCGGCGCGTGAGCCTGGCGGCTTGTGACCCAGATCGAGGCGAGCAGCGACAGCGCGCACAACACAAGTGCCAACAGGACGATGTGGCGCGGTGGCGGCGGGATCTCACCCTCGTCGAGCGGATTGGGTACTACGAACAGCTGTTGCGCCGCCAGGCATAGTTCACGCAGCGCCGGCGACAGCCACCAGTTGCGCATCGTGTACACGAGCGGCAGGTCGAAGCCGAGCGCGCGGCGCGCGACCGGTTGCACCTTGCCTTCGCCGTCGACATGCAGCAGCTGCTGGTAGGGCAGCATTTCACCGGCCCAGGAGCCGTTGGCGAAGGTGAAAGACATGAGATAGCCGTCCAGCAGCTCGATCATTTCCACACTCGACAAGTGACCAACCGGCCCCGGCAGCGGCACGCGCAGTAGCGGCCGCAGCAGGTCGAGCGTGTTGCTCGCTTCGCGCCCCGGATAGAAGTACAGCGCGCGATTGCTGAGCACGCCGATGTTGTCGCCCGCTGCATCCGGTGGACTGGCGAACACTTCACCGTCGGGCAGTTGCACGCGCGGGAATACGCGCTGCTGCTCCGGGTCGTATTGGTAGGCGACGCCCGGGCTGAAAAGAATGTTGTTGGCGTAGGGCAGCACTGGCCCCGGGAAGGCGGCGTCCGCCGGCCCCAGGCCCAGCTCGCCGCGTGCGCGGCCATCGACCACGCCATGACCGACGAAGCGCATGCGGTCGTGGCTGAACACCCAGCGCGTGCGCGTTTCTTCGTCGGCGAACTCCGGCGGCTGCATCGTGTTGGTCAGTTCGTGGCGCCGCGGCAACTCGCGCATCGGATACAGCTCGATCACATCGGACAATGCGATCTGCTCGCGCCACAGGTCGGCATTCGCATCGTCAGTGCCGGCCAGGCCGCCGAGCAGCCGGTCCTTGGGTTCGGCGGCGGTCACCGCGACATAACCGCCCTGCGGCGCCTCGGGTCTGTGCAGCGGATGGCTGCCGGCCGCGGTCCAGGCCAGTTCGAAGCCGAAGCCCAGCATCCAAAGCAGGAAGTACGCACCGACCTGCACCGGCAGTGCGGTGGCGACCACCGATGCCACGCCGCGCGGCGGCGCTCCCAAGTCTGGCTTGAACGCGATGGCGACCAGTCCAGCCAGGCACAGCAGCACGACCAACTGCACGGCCATCGCCGCCAAGCCGTGCGCCTGGGCGAACATGAAAAAAATCGGCAGCATCACCACGGCGACCGAGTAACGCCGGTCGGCGAGCATCGCGTAGGCACCGGCGAGATAACCGCACAGTGCAAGCAGCAGGGCCGCGATGGGAATCAGCCAATGGCGCAGGTCCACGACGCGCGCGGTCAGTGTCTCCTGATATGTCGCGATGATCGCAATCGGCAACGCCGTCGCCAGCAGCAGCACCACGGTGCCGGCCGCACACAGCGCGAACGCCAACCCGTGGCGGTGCAAAGGACGGTGCAGCAGGTTCAACCATTGGTTTGGACGCCGATAGGTGCCCATCTGATATAGGCCCAGCAACGTTCCGGCGGCCACATACACCATGCCGAAGATCTGGTAGATCAGCCTGGGTTGCTGCGCCAGATCCATCAGGCGGCTCATGAAGCCCAGCACCAGCACGTGCACCACGGCGGCAGCGATGGCCCAGCTGCGAAAGCGCAGGAGCTCGGCCTTGAAAAGATCCCACATGTCGTTCCCCTATCGAATCGTTGCGTGCGCGCCCATGGGCGCGGCGTGGTTTTTCGCCAGGAAGCCGTTGACCGCGCGGTCCAGGCTGACCGGCATGCTCTGCACCGAACGCGCGCCGCTGGCACGCAGGAAATCGGCGAAGTCCTGGTCCTGGTCGAGCACCAGGTAGTGATGCAGGCCATCGAGGCGCTGCAGTTGCAGCAGGCCGGGCACGGTGGCCGGCTCGGGTCCCTTGAACGGCACGTCGGCAATCCAGTGCGTCACCCGCGCGCAGAAATCCTCCGGCGCCGACATGTTCACCAGTCGTCCGCGCTCGAGGATGATCAGGTTGTCGGCGACGCGCTCGATCTCCTCCATCTGGTGCGAGCAATAGATCACCGTGATGTCGTCGGCCGCGTTGCTGTACAGCAGCGACTCGAGAAAGGCGCGCTTGGCGACGACGTCAAGGCCGAGCGTGGGCTCGTCCAGCACCAGCAGTTCCGGCGATTGCGCCAGCGCCAGCGCGAGATTGAAACCGGCACGTTCGCCGCGCGAGAGTTGTGCCACTTTCTGCTCGGGCAGCACGTGGTAGTGGCCGATGATTTCGTCGAACGCGTGCTGGTTCCAGCGCGGGTACTGATGGCGCTGCATGGCGCTCACCTGCGCCACGCGCATCCAGCCCGGCAGCGTGTGTTCCTCGTTGACGAATCCGATGCGGCCGCGATCCGCCGGCGTCAGCTGCTGGCTGTCGCGGCCAAGGATGCGCGCCTGACCTGCGGTCTGCGGCAGGAAGCCCAGCAGGATGCGGAACAGCGTCGACTTGCCGGCGCCGTTGGCCCCGACGATGGCGTGGATGCGGCCGCGCGGGATGCGCAAGTCAAGATGATCGAGCGCGAGCTTGCG
>JALYOU010000331.1 GCA_030856725.1 Pseudomonadota bacterium | reverse complement strand
CATTTGGCCTGACCATCCTCGGACTGGTGACGTTGCGGTTGTTGTGGCGCTGGTTCGCCGGTACGCCGCGTCCGGTGGCCGGCACGCCGCGTTGGCAGGAACGCATCGCCTCGCTGTCGCACTGGGGCTTGTACGCGTTGCTGTTCGCGATGCCGCTCAGTGGCTGGGTGTTGAATTCCGCGGCGGGATTCCCGCTGCAATGGTTCGGCCTGGTCAACCTGCCCGATATCGTCGGTCAGAACCACGACCTGCATGAGGTTGCCGAAGACCTGCATGAAACCATGTTTCTTGTGCTGGTCGCACTGGCGTCGGCGCATGCTGCGGCCGCGTTCCATCACCATCTGTTTTTGCGTGATGCCACGCTTGCGCGGATGTTGCCGCGCGGGTGGCTGAAGGCCGGCGATACCCCCGCAGAACACATTCTTAAGGAAAATCGCAATGCGTAACAAACGATCCAGCGAAAGCTTGCCTCGTTCCGGACGTGGCAGAGGTTTCCTGCTGCTCGCCTTGCTTTCGGCGATACCCGCCGCATTCGCCGTCGATTACAAGCAAGCCGCCGGTTCCAGCCTGACATTCGCAGGCAATTACCAAGGCGAAGTCTTTACTGGCCGCTTTCCCGGATTTGCGACGCGAATGTCGTTCGATCCGAAACAGCTGAGGTCGGCAAAACTCGATGTCGTCATTCCCCTGGCGTCGGCGACCACCGGCAACGCCGACTACGATGGTGAAATGCGCGGCGCATCCTTCTTCAACAGCGGTAAGTTCGCGCAGGCGCGTTACACGGCCACGAAGTTTCGCTCGCTCGGCGGCAACAAGTACGCAGCCGACGGCACTTTGTCCTTGCGTGGCATCAGCAAGCCGGTGACGTTGAGTTTTACGTGGACGCCGGGGGCCAAGCCTGTGCTCGCCGGCAAGGCGATCGTCAAGCGCCTGGATTTCGGTGTTGGCGGCGGCGACTGGGCCGACACGGGCACGATTCCCAATGAGATCGCCGTGAGCACCAAGGTCGTATTGCAGCCGTAGCTGGGCGGATTCCACCCCGTGCATTACATCGTTAGAAATCGCTGTAACCTCACAGCATCGAACGGCCAATCCAGCTCCACCTCGCGAAACGCATCACGCAGCACCGGCACCCGCGTCCCGTAGCGCGCTTCCAACGCATCGTCGTCATCGATCCACACGCTCTCGAAGTCTGGCGCACGGGCCGCGGCCAGTACGGCCAGCGCTTCGTCGCACAACGGACAATCATCGCGTTGGTAGAGTGTCAGCCGCATCGCAATTACCTTTGACCGGAGGGTTAGAATAACGACATGGCCGTCAGCACTTTCGACTTGTTCAAGATCGGCATCGGGCCGAGCTCCTCCCACACCGTCGGGCCGATGCGCGCGGCTGCGCGTTTCGTCGAGAAATGGCTGGTCGAAACCGGCCGCCTGCAGGAAGTCGCACGCGTGCGCGCCGAGGTGTTCGGTTCGCTGGCCTTGACCGGCCGCGGCCACGGGACCGACAAGGCCGTGCTGATGGGTCTGGAAGGCCATTGGCCGAACCTGATCGATCCCGACATCATTCCTGCGGCCCTCGATCGCATCCGCGGCGAGAAAAAACTTAGGCTGATGGGTCAACGTGAAATCGTCTTCGACGAGAAGCGCGATTTGGTGATGAACAAGCGCCAGAAGCTGCCGTACCACACCAACGGCATGCGCTTCACCGCATACGATGCCAGCGACAACGAGATGGCGACGCGCGATTACTACTCGGTCGGCGGCGGTTTCGTAGTCAATCAGGACGAGGCTGCGGAAGACCGCATCGTTGCCGACACCACCGCGCAGCCCTATCCATTCAACAGCGGCGATGCATTGCTGGCGCAGGCCGAACGCAGCGGGCTCACGATCGCGCAGATGATGTTTGCCAACGAACAGGTCTGGCGCAGCGAGGACGAGATCCGCGGCGGCCTGCGCGAACTGTGGTCCGCAATGCAGAGCTGCGTCGCGCGCGGCATCCGCCAATCCGGCACGCTGCCCGGCGGCCTGCACGTCAAGCGACGTGCACCTTCGTTGCATGCGGAGTTGTCGGCGCAGCCGGAAGCGGCGATGCGCGATCCGTTGACGGTGCTCGACTGGGTGAACCTGTATGCGCTCGCCGTCAACGAGGAAAACGCAGCCGGTGGGCGCGTCGTCACGGCGCCGACTAACGGCGCGGCCGGGATCGTGCCAGCGGTGCTGCATTACTACGATCGCTTCATTCCAGGGGCCAATGAACAAGGCGTATTCGATTTCCTGTTGACGGCGTCCGCGATCGGCATCCTGTACAAGGAAAACGCGTCGATCAGCGGCGCGGAAGTCGGCTGCCAGGGCGAAGTCGGCGTGGCGTGTTCGATGGCGGCCGGCGGGCTGGCCGCCGCGCTCGGCGGCAGCATGTCGCAGGTCGAGAACGCGGCCGAAATCGGCATGGAACACAACCTCGGGCTGACTTGCGACCCGATCGGCGGACTGGTGCAGATCCCGTGCATCGAACGAAACGCAATGGGCGCAGTCAAGGCCATCAACGCTTCGCGCATGGCGTTGCGCGGCGATGGCAAACACAAGGTCAGCCTGGACAAAGTCATCAAGACCATGCGCGATACCGGACGGGACATGCAGGACAAGTACAAAGAAACCAGTCGCGGCGGGTTGGCGGTGAATGTCATCGAGTGCTGAACGCGTGGCAGTGAATGCCTCGACGGCATCCACATCGATGCGCGTGGCGATCGCGCAGATCGCGCCGGTGTGGCTTGATCGCGCCGCGACCCTGGAGAAAGTCCTCGCTGCGATTGCCGATGCCGGTGCCCAGCAGGCACGACTGGTCGTTTTTGGCGAAGCGCTGGTGCCGGGTTATCC
>JALYOU010000364.1 GCA_030856725.1 Pseudomonadota bacterium | reverse complement strand
GCGGCGGCCGGGTGAAGTCGGTTTGAATGTCATCAATGCCATGCGTCTGTCCTCAGGCCTTCGCTGTCACGTCGATCGACTGGCCATCGGCCAGCTTCACGTACGCCTTGCGCCAGTCGCCGCGGCTACCGCCACGAAAACGGAAGGTCTTGTTCTTGCCTTTTACGTTCAACACGTTGACCGCCTCGACCTTGACGTCGAAGATCTTCTCGATCGCCGCCTTGACGTCGGCCTTGGTCGCGTCCTTCGCGACTTCGAACACGTACTGGTTGGAAACTTCCTGCAGGCGGGCGGTCTTTTCAGACACGCGCGGCGCGCGGATTACGTTGTAGACGTTCGTGCTGCTCATGCCAGCCACTCCTCGATCTTCTTGACCGCATCGGCTGTCATCACCACCGAGTCGGAACCGACCAGCGCAACGGGATCCAGGCCCTGCACGTCGCGCACTTCCACATAAGGCAGGTTGCGCGCGGCCAGATACAGGTGTTCGTTGCCGTCTTCGGTGACCAGCAGCGGACGACGTCCGACCGACAGATCCTTGAGCTTGGCAACCATGCCCTTGGTCTTGGGCGAATCGATGTCGAACGAATCGACCACCATCAGACGGTCCTGACGGTTCAATTCCGACAGGATCGCGGCCATTGCCGCGCGGTACATCTTGCGGTTGACCTTCTGCGCGAAGCTGCGCGGCTTGGCCGCGAAGGTCACGCCACCACCGACGAAGATCGGTGCGGTCAATGCGCCATGACGCGCGCCGCCACCTTTCTGTTTCTTCGACTTCTTGGTGGTGCCGTTGACTTCCGAGCGCGTCTTCTGCGCCTTGGTGCCGGAACGGCCGGCGTTGCGGTAGGCAACGACAACCTGGTGCACGAGATCTTGGCTGAATTCACGGCCGAAGACGTCATCGGACACGGACAGCGTCTTGTCGCTGGCCTTGCCCTTGCTGTTATGAATGGCGAGTTCCATCGTCATGCTCCCTTGCTTGCCGGACGCACGATCACGTCACCGCCCGGCGCACCCGGCACCGCGCCCTTGATCGCGATCAGGCCGCGCTCGGCGTCGACTTTGACCACTTGCAGGTTCTGCGTGCTCTGCTGGACCGAGCCCATGTGGCCGGACATTTTCTTACCCGGAAACACACGGCCCGGCGTCTGGCGCTGGCCGATGGAGCCCGGCGAACGGTGCGACAGCGAGTTACCGTGCGTCGCGTCGCCCATCTTGAAGTTCCAGCGCTTGATCGTGCCTTGGAAGCCCTTGCCCTTGGTCACGCCCTGCACGTCGACGATCTGGCCGACCTCGAAGATGTCGGCTTTGATCTCGCCGCCGATCTCGTAGTCGCCGATCTTGTCGTCTGCAATACGGAATTCCCACAGGCCACGGCCGGCGTCGACCTTGGACTTGGCGAAGTGGCCTGCGCCCGCCTTGTTGATCAAAGCTGCGCGGCGCACGCCGGTAGTGACCTGCACGGCGCTGTAACCATCGCCATCGGTCGTCTTGATTTGGGTGATGCGGTTGGGAGTCGCTTCGATCAGTGTCACCGGCACGGACTTGCCGTCTTCGGTGAACATGCGGCTCATGCCGGCCTTGCGACCGACGATGCCCAACGAATATTTCTTCGTCGCCATAGTCTTGGCCTCAGGTCAGCTTGATTTGAACATCAACGCCAGCCGCAAGCTCGAGCTTCATCAGCGCGTCTACGGTCTTGTCGTTGGGGTCGATGATGTCGAGCACGCGTTTGTGCGTACGGGTCTCGTACTGGTCGCGCGCGTCCTTGTCGACGTGCGGCGAAACGAGAATGGTGTAGCGCTCGATCTTGGTCGGCAGCGGGATCGGGCCACGCACTTGCGCGCCGGTCCGCTTTGCCGTCTCAACGATTTCGCTGGCCGAGCGATCGATCAGACGATGATCGTACGCCTTGAGCCGAATCCGGATCTTTTGGTCCGCCATGCGGAAATTCCTTCGTTAAAGAGCGTCGGGTGCGGCGGCTGGGTGCGCCGTACCCCTTGGAATCAGGTGACTTTCCGGAACAGCACAATCGTTCCGGGAGTATCCGTACGAAAAGCTGGGCGGACCAGTTACCCGGTCCGCCCAGACGGAGAAGTATAAAGTGCGTGAATCAGGCCCGTCAACAGAGAAATGACGCTGGAGTGGGTGATTTGCGCGACAGCTTCCCTTGTCTTGCGAATACGAGGGGCTTCCTGCTCGTCATTTCGCTGGTTGCGCGGCTGCTATCCCAGCTGCGGCCGCGTTTCATGCTTTGTCATTCCCGCTTAGGCGGTAATCCATGGACTTTGGCTGTTGAGCTTTAAGTCGCTGGATCCCCGCCTTCGCGGGGATGACGCATTGGCAAACCCGTGCGCTTAGCGCACGGGCCATGCGTCACTTGAGGATCTTGGCCACCACGCCGGCGCCGACGGTGCGGCCGCCCTCGCGGATCGCGAAGCGCAGGCCTTCGTCCATCGCCACCGGGTTGATCAGG
>JALYOU010000341.1 GCA_030856725.1 Pseudomonadota bacterium | reverse complement strand
ACCATCGTCATGGTGCCGATGGCGATCAACTTCGCATTGGCCGCAGGCGGCAATCCGGTGGCGTTCGCGCTGATCGTCGCGTTGTCGGCGTCGAACAATTTCATGACCGTGTCCAACCCGGTGATGTCGATGATCACCGGGCCTGGCAATTACACGACGAAGGAACTGTGGCGTGTGGGCGGGCCGTTGTCGCTGGTGTACACCGTCATCGTGGTGATCGCGGTGAACCTGATGTTCTGACGCGCGTCCGTAGGATGCGGCCCCCGGACTTGATCCGGGAACCGCATCAATCGCGAACGAAGCGGTTCACTACGCTCACCGCATCCTGCGAAGTTGATTCTTGCCGACCGCTGGCCAACATCACTTCACCGCCGAACACCTTCACCGGCACCGACCGCAATGATGCGCCGCGACACGGCCCGGCGACGCATTCGCCTTGCAGCAACTCGAAACTTGCGCCATGCGCCGCGCACACCAGCAGTCCTTCCTTGCTCTTCAGGAATCTTCCCGGGGCCCAGTCCAGCCGCCGGCCCGCGTGCGGACACACGTTCAGCCATGCGCGGACGCTGTCACCGTCGCGGTACAGGATCAGCGATTCCGCATCGCCATCGAGCACCGCTTCGATCTCGGTGAAACCGCCGTCTTCCAGTGCGTCGAACGCGATGATGGGCATGTCGGTTGCGGATTCCAGAATGGCGTGGTGAACCGCCTGTGCGCCTCGGAGGCTTTTAACGAAGTTCTTACACGACCACCGGGAGAAGCCCGATACTGCTTGTCCCCGGCCATGTTGCCGAATTGTGTCACGCCACCGCTCATGTCCGTCCACGCCTTTCGTTTCGACAGCACCCGTTTCCGCAACGCGTTCGCGCCGCGCAAACCGCGTCATCCTCTGGTGCGCATGGCACTGGGACTGCTGGGTATCGGATTGCTGGTGGTGCTGGTGTTCTTCAGCGTGTTCGTGGGCGCAGCGATGATTGCGGGCGGTTTGTTGTATCGAGTGGTGCGGCAATGGCGCAAACCCGCCGCGCGCAATGCGCGGATCGTGGATGCGGAATATGACGTCGTGCGCAAGACGACGCCGGTGTTGCCGCTGTCTCGTTGAGCTACGCACAGTCAGCGGCAGGATTTGCCGCAAAATACTAACCAGTAAGTCGCCATGATCAGCCTGCGGCTGTTAAAAACCCCGCGAAGGCAGAAACCCAGTGGCTTTGCCTTTCGTAGGAGCGGCTTTAGCCGCGATATTTTTAAGGCTCAGTGCAAGAGCTCGCGGCTAGAGCCGCTCCTACGAAAAGCAATGGACGCCTGCCTTCATTGCACGACGAACCATGGAGATTGCAATGCCCGATGTCATCCCCTGCCCGCCACAACCCCGCATCCCCGTACGCGGCGGCAGCACGTTCCCCGTGCGCAGGATCTACTGCGTTGGCCGCAACTTCGCCGACCACGCGCGTGAAATGGGTGCGGTCGCACCGACATCGAAGGCCGAGCGTGGGCAACCCGTGTTCTTCCTCAAACCCGCCGACGCGATCGTCATCGACGGTGTCGTCCCGTACCCGCCCGGCACGCTCGATCTGCATCACGAAATAGAACTGGTCGTTGCACTCGGCGAAGATGCGCAATCTGGTCTGATTGATCGCGAAAATGCCGAAACGCTGATTTTCGGCTACGGCATCGGCCTGGATCTGACCCGGCGCGACCTGCAGGCGGCAGCGAAGGCGAAAGGTCTGCCATGGGATACCGGCAAGGCCTTCGACCATTCGGCGCCCGTCAGCGACCTGGTGCGCGCTGCCGACATTGGCGATCTGCATGCACGCACGCTGTCGCTGCACGTCAACGGTGAAACGCGGCAAAGCGCGCCGCTGTCGGACCTGATCTGGGATGTGCCCGAAATCCTGCACGAACTTTCGAAACTCTATGCGTTGCGCGCGGGCGATCTCGTCTTCATGGGCACGCCTGCGGGCGTAGGGCCGCTCCAGGTCGGCGATCGCTTCATCGCGAAACTCGACGACATGCTCGAACTCGCCGGCAAGATCACGCCCGCTGTCGCGCAGGTATAAGCTGACGACCGGTCCGAAAATCACCGGGAGTCAACATGGGCATGATCAGCGAATTCAAGACCTTCATCACGCGCGGAAACGTGATGGACCTGGCCATTGCGGTCGTCATCGGCGCGGCCTTCGGAAAAATCATCACCGCATTGGTGGACGGCATCATCATGCCGGTGGTGGGCATGGCCATGGGCGGCACCGATTTCTCGCAACTGTTCTTCGCTCTCGATGGCAACGATTACGCCAATCTCGCTGCAGCGCAGGCCGCGGCGGCGCCTGTGATCACGTATGGCGCATTCATCCAGACGCTGATCGACTTCGTACTGATCGCATTCGTCATCTTCCTGCTGCTCAGGGCCTACAACCGAATGCACAAGCCGGCTGAAGTGGTTGTGGCGACGCCGGAGGATGTGCTGTTGCTGCGGGAGATTCGGGATTCGCTGCGGCGCTGACTTTTTTTCTGGAAAAGACAGAGGAAGCAGCATTTCGCGGCGCTGCTTGCTTCCTTCTCCCCTCGGGAGAAGACATCGCGACAGCGACAGACGCCGCGTAGCAAGTACATAGCAAACTGATCGTCCACGCCCTCATCTGCCCCCAATCGATACTGCAACCTGTCGCAGCTTGAGGGCACCTCGCTCCGCGCCCGGCCTTCGCGCGCAGCGCTCAGGCGTTCGGTGCTGCGCGAGCCAATAGCTCGCAAGCTCAGCCCCTCACCCTGAGGGAAGAAGGAACGCGATAAGCTCACGGCCTCTGTTTTTCGCGGAGTTCGTCATGCGTTTCGCGCTTTTTCTATTCGCCGCAGCCATCGCCCTTCCGACCAACGCGGTCGAACGCGAAACCCGCATTCCCGAGTCATCACTGAAAGTCGCAGCCACCCTGCGCGAAAGCGCGCTTGCGGACGACACCGCATGGAGACTGGTCGAATCGCTCACCACCGAAGTCGGCCCGCGCCCCGCGGGCAGCGCCGCCGACATGCGCGCGGTGAAGTGGGCTGAGGCCAGGTTCAAGCAACTGGGTTACGACCGCGTGCGGCTGGAACCGGTCAAGATCAAAAAGTGGGTGCGACGCAGCGAGCGCGGCGAAGTGCTCGGCGCGCATGCGCAACCACTGACACTGACCGCACTCGGTGGCAGCCCCGCGGGCACGGTCGAAGGCGAAGTCGTGCGATTCGCCGATTTCGCGAGCCTGGAAGCAGCTCCGGCAGGCTCGCTGGTCGGCAAAATCGCCTTCGTCGATTACCGCATGCAGCGCGCGCGCGACGGCAGCGACTACCGCAACGGCAGCCAGATCCGAGGACGCGGCCCGTCGGCAGCGATCAAAAAAGGCGCGATCGGATTCGTGATGCGCTCGGCTGGCACCGACCACACGCGCCGCAGTCCGCACACCGGTGGCACGCGCTTCGCCGATGACGTGAAGCCTGTCCCGTCAGCAGCATTGTCCAACCCCGACGCCGACCAGCTCGCGCGACTGGTCGCCCTCGGCCCGACCCGCGTGCGCGTTGCGCTGGATACGAGCTGGGAAGGCGAAGCCACGTCGTACAACGTCATCGGCGAAATTCGCGGACGCAGCAAGGCCGATGAAGTCGTCATGATCGGCGGCCACCTCGATTCATGGGACCTCGGCACCGGCGCGATTGACGATGGCGCCGGCATCGGCATCACCATGGCGGTCGGCGCGCTGATCGGCAAGTTGAGACGCGCACCCGCGCGCACCATCCGCGTCATCGCATTCGCCAACGAGGAACACGGCCTCGACGGAGCCCGTGTCTATGCGCAATCGCAAGCCGGCAGCATCGCAAAACACCAACTGATGGCCGAAAGCGATTTCGGCGCGGGCCGCATCTACGCCTTCAACACCAGCGCACCGGCGCATGCCGTCGCCGCCGAACGCCAGATCGCCGACGCATTGAAACCGCTCGGCATCGAACTTACCGACAAAGGCGGCCCCGGCCCCGACCTCGGCCCCGTCGCCCAACTCGGCGCCGCCTGGCCTATCTCGCGCAGGACGGCACCGATTATTTCGACTACCACCACACGCCCGACGACACGCTGGACAAGATTGATCCGGAAGCGTTGAAACAGAATGTTGCGGCGTATGCCGTGTTTGCTTATCTGGCGGCGGATGCGGACGGTAACTTTGGGAGTGCGCCGAAAGCTGTCAGGCCGGTGGAGTGAGTCAGGCGACAAGTCACATTGGAGGTATTCTGGGAATCAATGGATAAGTGCTGTTAGGCCTGAGATGTAGATCTCCAGTACTTGCACCAATACTCTGCGTCTGGGAGGAGCCATGGACACTAAGCAGGATCCGAAGGTAGCTCGCCTTATGCCGTTGCTAGTTATTGGAATCATCCTTAATACGTTGGGGATTGTCTTTACAAGCTTGGGCAACATCCGCTTCGCGTTAATAGGCGTTGGCTTGGCTCTTATGCTTACTTTCATCGTCAAGGCAATTGCTGCAAGAAAGGCGTGATTCCAGGCACAGCCGTCATTTCATGACGTCAACTCATGCCTAACAATTCATTCAATCCGAAGCCGCTTCGCGCTCGGCCTTCAAGCGTTAGCGGTTTCAGAATTTGTGGCCGCGCATAATCCACTGCGCTTCTGGAAACCCTTGCGCAGGATCGCGAAGTCGCAGCGCTTCCGCATCCGCAAAACCCGCTTCGCGGATCGCATCAAGCAACTCCCAACCGAAGTGATGGAAGCACAGCACACCACCGCTGAGCGGGTCGCCGTGGTATTCGGGCATGTGTTGCAGGTGTTCGATGTGGCCATCGGTGTCTATGCTCGCGAGCAACGTGGAATGCGCGCGATCGGAGTAGAACGGCACGGTCAGCACCAGCACACCGCCGGGGCTTAGCACGCGGGCGAATTCGGCGAGGGCGCGGCGGTGATCGTGGACGTGTTCGAGAACGTCCATGCTGACGACGGCATCGACGCTGGCGGTTGCGAGCGTCAGCGCGGTGACGTCTTCGCGACGCACGGATTCGAAGTTGCCGTGGCGCAGCAGCCAGAACCTGAGTCGCAGCCGTCGCCATGCGGACGCGACGAATTCGCTGCCGATCAGCGTCTTGAGCCGACGGCGCAGGTGAAGATGGAAGCGGCTGGCCTGCTCGGTGAGGTACACCGTGCTGCGCTGCGGGTCGATGGCGTCGAACAGCGCCGCGGCGGCGGCGCGCTGGCGTGTGTTGCTGCGACACACCACGCAGGCGAGGGATTCGCGGAACGAGATGGAGGCGCTGCGTTGCAATCCTTTGCATGTGAATTCGCGTTGCGCCGCGCACACGGCGCAATACCCGTGCATGCCGCTTGCGATCAGCTGACTTTGTATTGCTTCGAGTTCCAGCTGCGCATCGCGATGGCGCGTCGCGTTATCCTCACAGTCGCGTTGCCACTCATCGAAACTGCGAAAACCTCGCAACCGCTCCGTCACAGGCGGCGACGCCATTCGGACAGAAACACGGCAGTGGCGGCAGCGACATTGAGGCTTTCGACTGTACCGCTGCCGGGGATCGAGACACGCAGGTCGCAGGCCGTCGCCAGCGCGGGATCGACACCCTCGCCTTCCGCGCCGAGCACGTACACGAGGCGTTGCGGCAGGTCGGTCTTGAACAATGCGCTGCCGTTCCTGACGACGGTCGCGGCCAGCTTGAAACCTGCGCCGTGCAGTTGCGCAATGGCGTTGTCGTCGCGTCCGAGTCTTACGAACGGGGTGATTTCGGCACCACCTTCCGCGACCCGTGCGGCCGCGCCGGACAAGGCCAGCGTCGAATGTTTCGGCAACAGGATGGCCGACACACCGAAATGCGCGGCTGAGCGCAGGATCGCGCCAAAGTTGTGCGGGTTGCCGATGCCGTCCAGCCAGAGCGCGGCATGTGGGCCGGGAACGAGATCGCGTAACCATGTTGTCAGCGGCTGCGGCTCATCGCGCAGCACGTCGGCGACGACGCCCTCGTGATGCGAACTCGATGCAAGTTTCTGCAGGTCCGCGTCGTCGACCACGCGATAGCCGATGCGGTTGGCGACACACCATTTCAGCAGCGGTTGCAGTTGCGGGATACGGGCTTCGGCCAGATACAACTTGCGGACGGCGGCGGGGCGCTTCTCGAAGACGGCGCGGATGGCGTTGAGGCCGTAGAGCCTGAGCTCCCGCTTGAG
>JALYOU010000340.1 GCA_030856725.1 Pseudomonadota bacterium | reverse complement strand
GTGCGGGCAGTTGTCGCCCATCACCTGTCGCAATTTGCTGGTGACTTGTCTCATTTCGCGCAGATGCTGCGGCAACGAGGCTGAAAGCCCGAGCAGATCAGGACGCCATCGCTGCGCATGGTCGATCAACGCATCGAAAGGCACGTTGGCGCCGAGAAAATTCACATCCCATCCTGCCAGCGTGAACGCATCCGCGACCATCTGCAGGCCTACCTCGTGTTGGTTGCCTTCGACACACGCCAGCAGCACTTTTTTTCCGTTTGGCTGAGGCGGAGGGCTGCGCGCGAGGGCATGCGCCATCACCGAGAGCACCAGCGCGGTTGCCAGGTGCTCCTGTGCGACGCTGACTTCCCTGCGCCGCCATTTCTCCCCGATGCAATACAGGGCGGGCTGGATCAAGTGGTGGCCGACGTCAACCAGCCCATGCCCGTTCGCCAGTGATCGTTCGACGATGGCAATGCTCGTCTCGCGTGACCCTGCCAGCAACGCGGCCACGAATGGCTCGCACTCCGGCCACGCCGACGCGAAAGCCAGGTTCTCGTGCACGTTGGCGGGAATGGCGACGAGGTGCGGGAACTCGCCGCTGCTCTCCTGCCACAGTGCTTCAAGTTCCTCGACGGGCATCGGCTTTGCGAAGTAGTAGCCTTGCGCCTGGTCACACTCGTGCGCCTGCAGGAACTGCATCTGCTCTGCGGTCTCCACGCATTCGGCGATGACTTTCAATTTCAGCCGGTGTGCCATGTCGATGATGGCCACGGCGATGGCGGCGTCATCCTCGTTGGTGGTGATATCGCGGATGAAGCTCCCGTCGATCTTGACCGCTTCCAGCGGGAAACGGCGCAGATACGACAGGCTTGAGTAGCCGGTTCCGAAATCGTCGACGCTCAGTTTCACTCCCATCGCCCTGAGCCTCTGCAGGATCTCGATGCTGAGTTCGGCATCTGCCATCACCACGCTTTCGGTGATCTCGACTTCCAGCAATCCGGCTGCCAAACCGTGTGCTTCGATGCACGTGGCGACCCCCGAAAGCAGCTCGATATTCTCCAGCGCGATCCCTGCATTCCCGGCACCCTTGGCACCGACGCCCGGCACATGCTTGTGCGCAATCTGCAGGGCTGACACGTTCACCGCAATCGGCAATGGATCCATGCCGCGCCGTTGCCAGTCGGCCAGTTGCCTGCACGCGGCCGAGATGATCCAGGCGCCGACGGGGACGATGAGCCCGGACTCTTCCAGTGCCGGGATGAACTTGTAGGGTGGTACCAGTCCGTGGCCGGGCCGCTGCCATCGCAGCAGGGCTTCCACGCCCGTCCAGCGTCCGGTGCGCAGCGAGATCTTCGGCTGGTAATGCAACACGAACTCACTGCGGGCCAGGCCGTTGCGCAATGCCTCCACCAGCTGCAGCTTGTCGCCGAGACGCTGGTTCATGGCGGCGGTATAGAACCTGGAGGTGCTGCGCCCGGAGCGCTTGGCCTCGTACATCGCCATGTCGGCGTAGCGTCCCAGCACTTCGGCATCGTCCGTGTCGGCCGAATACACGGTAATGCCGATGCTGACCGATGTCCTGACCGAATGGCCGCTCAGTTCAAACGGAACTCCGAGCACGCCATGAATCTTGTCGGCCACGATCATCGCGATATCGGGATTGCGAGGGGTCAGCAGGATGATGCCGAATTCGTCACCACCCAGCCGGCCGACGCTGTCGCGCGCATACAGGGAGGCCAGGAGGCGCACGCCGATTTCGCGCAGCAGCTCGTCGCCAACCGAGTGACCCAGGCTGTCGTTGATGTCTTTGAAATTGTCCACGTCCAGGTACAGCAGGACGACCTGCAGTTCCAGGACGTCGGCCTGCTCCATCGCCTTTGTCAGCGACTCCTGGAACAACCGGCGATTGGGCAACTGGGTCAGTGAATCGAAATGTGCGAGTTGCTGCAGCTTTTCCTCGGATTGCTTGCGCTGCGTAATGTCGCGTGCAACCGCGACGATGGTCCAGTTGTCGCCGTTCTGCACGGCCTGTCGGTTCACCTCGACACAGACGCTGGAGCCATCCTTGCGCCGCATTGTCGCCTCGACAGGTTGTGCGGGGGCAGTGCCGGCGATGATCTCGTCGAAGATGCGCCCCATTTCCTCTGCGTCGCCCAGCCCGATCTGCGTGGGACCCATGGACATCAATTCCTCACGCGTATATCCGAGCAGGTTGCAAGCTGCCGGATTCACTGCGATGTATCGCATGCTGCCCCGGTCGACAAGCGCCATCGCATCGGCGGTCACATCCATCGCCGTGCGGAAGCGCTGCAGATCGAAAGTACGCGCTTGTACGCGTTCCTCCAGGATCGCGCTGTTGTTGCGCACCAGGTCGGCGTTGGACTTGAGCCGCAACAGGTTGCGGACCCGCAGCCACAGTTCGTCACGGTCGATAGGCTTGCTGAGGAACTCTTCCGCGCCGGCGTTGAGGCCCGCCAGCCGCGCGGTGCGGTCACCATGCGCGGACACCATGATGATCGGGATGTTGAGGCTCAGCGGATTCGCCTTGAGGATGCGTGCCACTTCATAGCCATCAAGGGTTGGCATCATGACGTCGAGCAGGATCAGGTCCGGCGCCTGTTGTTCGATCGAAGCAAGCGCCTCGTCCCCACTTGCCACGCTGACCGTGCGATAGCCCTGGTGTTGCAGCAGCATTTCCAGCAGCCT
>JALYOU010000281.1 GCA_030856725.1 Pseudomonadota bacterium | reverse complement strand
GCGCACGGGCGCACAATACGCACCGTTTCCAGCCGGTTTCACCTCATGTCCGACGATTCCAATCCCTTGCGGTTTGCCGACCTTGGGCTGTCTTCACAGGTGATGGCGGCCGTCAGCGAGGTCGGCTACGAGTCGCCATCGCCCATTCAGGCGGCGACCATTCCGGCGCTGCTGGCCGGGCGCGACCTGGTGGGACAGGCGCAGACGGGAACCGGCAAGACCGCGGCCTTCGCGCTGCCGATCCTGTCGCGCATCGATGTCTCCAAGACCAAGCCGCAGGCGCTGGTGCTGGCGCCTACGCGCGAACTCGCAATCCAAGTGGCCGAGGCGTTCCAGCGGTATGCGGCGCAGATTCCCGGTTTCTACGTGCTGCCGATCTACGGCGGTCAGAGTTACGGCCCGCAGCTGAGCGCGCTCAAGCGCGGCGTGCATGTCGTGGTGGGGACGCCCGGGCGCGTCATTGACCACCTCGAACGCGGTTCGCTGGACCTGTCGGAACTCAAGTGCCTGGTGCTCGACGAGGCCGATGAAATGCTGCGCATGGGCTTCATCGATGATGTCGAAACAGTGTTGAAGAAGACACCGGAATCGCGCCAGGTGGTGTTGTTCTCGGCGACGATGCCGACACAGATCCGCCGTATCGCGCAGACCTACCTGAAAAATCCGCAGGAAGTCACCATCACCGCGAAGACCACGACGGCGGCAAACATCCGCCAGCGTTACTGGTCGGTCAGCGGCTTGCACAAGCTCGACGCACTCACGCGGATTCTCGAAGCCGAACCCTTCGACGCGATGCTGGTGTTCGCGCGCACCAAGTCCGGCACCGACGAACTCGCCGGCAAATTGCAGGCGCGCGGATTGCGTGCCGCGTCGATCAATGGCGACGTGCAGCAGGCGCAGCGCGAGCGCACCATCCAGCAGCTTAAGGAAGGCACGATCGACGTGCTGGTGGCGACCGATGTCGCCGCGCGCGGGCTCGATGTCGATCGCATCAGCCATGTGCTCAATTACGACATTCCCTATGACACCGAGAGCTACGTACACCGCATCGGTCGCACAGGTCGTGCTGGGCGCAGTGGTGAGGCGATCCTGTTCGTCACCCCGCGCGAGAAAGGCATGCTGCGCGCGATCGAACGCGCGACGCGGCAGCCGATCGAACAGATGGAACTGCCCAGTGTCGAAGCGGTCAACGACAAGCGCGTCGACAAGTTCCTCGGACGCATCAGTGATGCGCTTTCCGGCGGCGAAACCTCACCGACTGAGTTCGGAATGTATCGGGACCTGGTGATGCGTTACGAGCGTGAACGCAACGTGCCGCTGGTGGAGATCGCCGCGGCGCTGGCGAAGCTGTTGCAGGGCAAGACGCCCTTGCTGTTGGCGCCGGAGCGCAAGGCCGAATTTGTGAGCGAAGGGCGCGAACCACGTGGGTTTTCCGAACGGCCCGCACGTGCGGAGCGTGCGCCGCGCGGCGATAAGCCCGAACGCAGCGAACGCATGCCGCGCAAGGATATCGGCCCGCGCGGCGCGCCCGAGCCGGGCATGGAGACGTACCGCATCGAAGTCGGGCACGTGCACGGCGTCAAGCCAGGCAATATTGTCGGGGCGATCGCGAATGAAGCCGATCTGGAAAGCAGATTCATCGGCCGCATCGACATCCACGATGATCATTCGGTGCTGGACCTGCCCGAAGGCATGCCGCCCGAACTGCTGTCGCATCTCAAGAAAGTGCGCGTCGCGGGGCAACAGTTGCAGCTGAGCAAGGCAGGCGACATGGCCGACAGCGGACGCCCGGCGTTCCGGCCGAAAACATTCGCGCCGAAATCGCCGTCGAAGCCGCATCGCAAAGGGTCGAACGCTGACAAGCCGCGGACGTTCCGGCCGAAAGCGCCGCGTTGACCCTGTTTTTGCAGGAGCGACTCTTACCCGCGAGCTTGTGACAGAGCCTGACTCAAGCAAAGCTCGGCGGCTGACAAAGCTCGCGGCTAGGGGCCGCTCCTACGAGAGCCAGCGCCCCATCAATCCGCAGCACCTTTTGCTTCCGAAGTGCTCAGCGTTTCCGGATGCTCGATCCGCCGCTTGCCGCTGATCAGCGGATGTACCAGCACGGCCAGCAGGATGATGGCGACGCCAAAATAGAACTGTGGCGTCAATTCGCGTTGCTCGTTGAGCAGGACGATGGCGAGCACAATCGCGTACACCGGCTCGAGATTCACGGCGAGCTGCGCTGTGAACGCGCTCATGTGCCGTAACGCGACCAGCGACAGGACGAATGGCAGCAGGGTGCAGGCCAGCGCCAAAGTGAGCAGATACAACGCATCGCGTCCGCCCGGAATCACCAGCAACGCGCCAGCGAAATCAGGAAACAGAAACGGCATCACTGGTGCGAGCAACGTCAGCGCCACCGTGCCCGCGCCCAGTTCCAGCGCTGTCACGGTCATGGGATCACCGTGCGCCACCAGCCGCTTGTTGAGCGAGCCAAACAGCGCGACGAACAGGGCCGACAACGCACCCACGGCAATGCCCAGCCGCATGTCCTGCGGCACGCCGCCGACCACCAGTGCCACGCCGGGCAATACAGCGATTCCGAGCGCGAGCTCGCGTTTGGAGAAACGCGTGCGCGTCAGCCACGGTTCCACCAGCGCGGTGAACACCGTCGCCAATGCAATGCACGTCGCGCCCACGGACGCGTTCGACAATTTTATCGAGCCATAAAACGTGAGCCAGTGCAGCGCGACCAGCACGCCGATGCCGCAGTACGACAGGATCAGTCTGCGCGGCATGGTCCGCAGCCCACGCCAGACGCGCGGTACCAGCGCCAGCGCAGCGACGACGATCAGCATGCGCCACCACACCAGCGGCAGGGCTGGCAGGGTGATGAGCTTGCCGAGGATCGCGGTAAATCCCCACAGCACCACGCAGAAGTGAATCTGCAGGAAGGCTCGGCGTGTTTCTGGCGTCGACATGCGTTGCATTATCGCGGACTAGGACCTGATTCTGGGCGGCCGGCGATGAGCCAGCGTGCAGGAAACGAGGGCGCCGGGCGACATGCAAAATGAGCAAAAATTACGCTGAACGCAATCTGTCGATCAACGCCATCGCTGCGGCCGGATTGCGTTCCTTCGCCGCGCCGATGAAGTAGATGAAAACATCACGCGGCCCGGATTCCGTCGCCGGGGAGCCAATACGCGGGAGATCCTCCGGTTCACCGCCTGCAGCCCAGTGTCGCGCGCGTCGCGCCCATACGTCCAGATCAGGATCCGGATAACCCGCTGCGATATTGCTACGCGCACGCATCAGCCGGGCATAGACGAAATCGGCGGTGCCATCGGCGAACGATGGATGTTCCGGCGAATCGGTGAACACGGTCGCCATGCCATGGTGGCGGGCGAGCGAAAGATAAGCAGCGTCGATGAACGCCGGATCGCGCACGTCCAGGACGTGTCGAAATGGCCGTCCATCGATCTGTTTCGGCAAGAGCTCCAGAAAAGATTCGAACTGCCCGCGGTCGATGCGCAGTCCCTGCTCGAACTGCCACACCAGTGGTCCGAGTTTCGCGCCAAGTTCTGAAATTCCGCCCACGAATTCTTCGATTGCACCGCCGGTGTTCGCCAGCGCGCGCGACTGCATGATGCGCTTGGGCGCTTTCGCTGAAAACAGGAAGTCGTCCGGCGTCTCGTCACGCCACTTGGCATACGTCGCAGGCTTCTGCGCGCCATAGTAGGTACCGTTGATCTCGATGGCCGTGACGTGGCGGCTCGCGTATTCCAGTTCGCGCCGTTGCACCAGGCCGGCCGGATAGAAATTGTTGCGCCATGGCTCGAACACCCAGCCGCCGATGCCCACGCGAATGCCATCGACAGGCGTGGGCGCGGCGGGGCTGTCGAATGCGTGTTGCGAGGCGGCGGGTTTCTTACGCATTGCG
>JALYOU010000244.1 GCA_030856725.1 Pseudomonadota bacterium | reverse complement strand
GATACCCGGCGTGTTTGCCACAGCCGTGGGCTATGCCGGCGGCTACACACCCAACGCCAATTACCGCGAAGTGTGCAGCGGCGAAACCGGGCACACCGAAGCCGTGCTGGTGGTGTACGACCCGGCGCAGGTGTCGTTCAAGCAATTGCTGACGACGTTCTGGGAAAGCCACAACCCGACGCAGGGCATGCGCCAGGGCAGCGACACGGGCACACAATATCGTTCGACCATCTATTGCGATACCGAGGAGCAATACGGCGCCGCCTTGGCGAGCCGGGATGCTTACCAGGAGCAATTGAACGCGGCCGGGCATGCTGCGATCACCACCGAGATTGTGTTTCCCGCGCCGGAGTTTTATTACGCCGAGGACGAACACCAGCAATACCTGGCGAAGAATCCGGGTGGTTATTGCGGATTGGGCGGTACGGGTGTGAGTTGTCCGATAGGCATAGAAACAACACATGCGTGACGCACGATTTTGTAGGAGCGGCTCTTAGCCGCGAGCTTTTGGTTTTATTTTTTCGTTTCGGCAAGAGCTCGCGGCTGAAGTCGCTCCTAACAGGCACAGCATGACCAGCTTGTCCGTTGCAAGCCGGCACCCTCTTTGTTCACATGCACCCGGCCGTGTTGACGGCTTACAGGAATCACGGCCTTGAAACTTCTCGATGGGTTACGCGACCGTCTTCGCAAAGCTGCCTTGCAGAAAGCAGCTTCGATCGTCACGCCCGATGCCAAGGCGATCAACGAGACGATCCAGCGGGCATTCGCATCCGCTGGACTGGATCAGCAGACCGGTGCCATCAAAGGCGTTTCCGACACCATCGAACAGGCCTTGTCCGCCGCGGGATTGCGTCAGCCTGATCCAGCCCGCGGCCGTGCGGAAACAAACCGCACTACGGCGGGTCATCGCAGCCAGGTGTTCGAAGGGGTTGCGCAACGCGTGACGCAACCGGGCGTACGCACACCGGCGGCCAGCAAGCCTGCGGTCGGTGCTTCATCTCCGGGCCAATTCACGAATCATTCCTTCACCAATCAAGCCGGCACGCGCACGTACAAACTTTATGTTCCATCGCGTCATGCGCGGCCGTCCGGCAAACCGGCTGCGCTGGTGGTGATGCTGCACGGCTGCACGCAATCGCCAGACGATTTCGCCGCCGGCACGCGCATGAACGCGCTGGCCGAGCAGCATGGGTTTCTCGTCGCGTATCCCGCGCAGGCGGCCAATGCCAATGGCTCGAAATGCTGGAACTGGTTCCGCGCCGAAGACCAGGCGCGCGATCGCGGCGAGCCGTCGATCATCGCCGACATCACCCGCGAGGTCGCAGCCAACCATCGCGTGGACATGCAACGGATATATGTCGCGGGTTTGTCCGCCGGCGCGGCGATGGCCGTCATCCTCGGTGCGACGTATCCCGAGTTGTATGCGGCGGTGGGCGCGCATTCCGGTCTCGCGTACGGGGCGGCGCAGGATATGCCGTCGGCATTCGGTGCAATGAAAAGCGGCGGCGCGCGCCGCACGCTTGCGCAGCAGGCCGTGCCGACGGTTGTTTTCCATGGCGATGGCGACCACACCGTCGATGCGAAGAATGGCGCCGCGATCGTCGAGCAGGCACTGGCCGGCAGGCCGGATGCTGCGCGCCTGCACACCAGCGCGCATTCCGGGAAATCCGCGGGTGGTCGCAGCTATCGCCGCACGGTGCACGCCGATGCGGCGGGACACGCCGTGGTCGAGGAATGGGTGCTGCACGGCGGCGCGCATGCCTGGTCCGGGGGCAGTACAGCAGGATCGTTCACCGATGCTGCTGGACCGGATGCGTCAGTGGAAATGATCCGGTTTTTCCTGTCGCAACCCGTTGGCGGTATCGCATAGAAACTCGAAGGCAGGATCGGCTGGATTCGTACGCTGGGTTGGCGTCATCAACCCAGCAACGCGTAAAAACTAAGCTCGGTTGGTGCAGCCAAACCAGCCTAGACGTTGTACCAGTCGATTGTGTCGCCACTCGGGCGCATCACTGCCGAGTAATCGAACACACATAAATCACTTCGCACGCACCCGCGCCCGAATCGTCGCGCGTCAGCGAACTACGCCAATGCCAGCCATCGGCGGCGCTCGCCTCCACCAGCCAGCCGTCGATACGCACGCGATCGCCTGGGCGCACGTCGCGCAGCGTCTTCGCCACGATCTGGTCGGACGGAATCAGATGCATATTGGCGCTGCTGCGCGCAATTTCGTCCAGCGGCAGCGGGGGATCGCCCTGCCATTGATATTGATACCAGCGTGAAGATTGGCTGACGTCGAGCCGCGACAGCACGGCGTCCTCGCGCATGCGTTGCCAGCCAAGCGCCAGATCGGTCGGCGAGAGGTCCGATTCGCGGCCGAAGTTGTAGTCCTCGCGCGACAGCACACGCGCGTCGATGCTGAAGCCGGCAAGCGGTTGCAGAGTGGCAGTCTGCAGACGGAATGGCGCCAACGTGGAAGGCACGGGGCTCTGCAACGGTGGGCCGTCGGCGCCAGCGATGGGCGGTGGAGGACACACGGGCGTGCTTCCTGCCAATGCAGCGGGCGGCGCGGGCACGCGTAGCGAAACGGGTGAATACCACCAGCCGATGCATATCAGCGCGGCGAACACGACCCACAGACGCAGACTCATGACGCGCGTAACTCAGGAACGCGCGGCGCGGGGCTCGGCGCGGACGCGAACAGTGCGGTGGGTAGTTGCTTGAAAATGCTGGCAAGGCTCTGCAGGAAGCCGGTCATCGCCGAACTCCTGCGCCACACCATCGCGATGCGCCGGCTGGGACACGAATCGCTGAAGCCGAGAAGATGGATGTTGTCGGAGCGAGCAACCGGCGGCTGGATCGCGAGCATCGGTAACAGCGTCACGCCGACGTTGGCCGCCACCATCTGCCGCAGGGTTTCCAGGCTCGTGGCCTGGAACTCGCCTTTCTCGCTCGCGCCGCTGAGGCGACACACATCCAGCGCCTGGTCGCGTAGGCAGTGGCCATCGGCGAGCAGCAGCAGTTTCTGTTTCGCAAGGTCCTTCATCGACAGCGAATCGCATTTCGCCAGCGGATGCGCCCCGGGAACCGCCAGTACGAAGGGTTCCTCGAACAGGAATTCGGCATGCAGCTGTTCGTCATGCACGGGCAAGGCGAGCAGCGCGGCATCGAGGCGACCCTCATGCAGCCGCGCCAGCAGCACGTCGCTTTTTTCCTCCACAAGCAACAGTTCCAGCTGCGGAAAACGTGCGTGCAGGCGCGGTACGGCGTGCGGGAGCAAGTAAGGTCCCAGCGTCGGGAATACGCCAAGCCGCACTGTACCGGCTTCCGGATCCTGGCTGCGACGCGCGGATTCCCTGATCTGCTCGACATCGCCGACGACGCGCCGCGCGCGCTCGACGATGTCGTAGCCGATCGGCGTCAGCATCACCTTGCGCGGCGCGCGCTCCACCAATGACACACCGAGTTCGTCCTCCAGTTTCCTGATCTGTGTGGACAGGGTGGGTTGGCTGACGAAGCACGCCGCCGCGGCCCGGCCGAAGTGCTTGTGATCGGACAGGGCGACCAGGTAACGGAGGTCACGCAGATTCATGGCAATAGCTTACTTCTATCGAGTTTATAAAAACGATTGCCTTGCTGAATGAAACCCCCGCCGCCGGCATGCACGCCTCCTGCCGAATCGCGACATCACGCGACAGCCGGCCTAGGTGTCATATCAATTTTCCAAATAGGTAGGGCGTTTGCATGCTGACGTTGGCGACTCGTTGTCTGCCTTCAAGTTGAGGGGCCACCGTTTCCACCATTCTCAACAACGCTTTCATCGACGTCGACAACGACACCTACAAAGGCAGTGGCTGGTGTTGTTCTTCCCGGACCAAGTGCTGCGCGTGCTCGATGCGCTGCAAACCGACGAGTCGTGCCCGTGCAACTGGAAGCAGAGCGGCGACGTGATGAAAACCGCCTGATCCACGCAGTCTGGTATGCGTTGGGTTGATGAAGCCTACCCAGCCTACGTCCATTCGCGGGACGATCAATGGCACACATGCAGGACTTTCGTCAGGGGCGCGTCCCGGTTGCGCCCCGTATCCTCCGACAATTCCCCGGGAGATGCCTCATGCGTTCGATCCGCCACACCCTGCTTGCCACCGCCCTGCTTGCCGCCGCCGGCATCGTCCACGCCGCGGACGAAGTGCCAACTGGCCGCCTGCCGCGCACGGTCGTGCCATCGCTGGTGCAGCTCGAACTCAAGCTCGATCCGAAACAGGCCAACTTCAGCGGTACCACGCGCATCCAGGCCAAGGTGTCCGAGCCGACCAACGTGGTGTGGATGCATGGCAGCGACCTCAAGATTGGTAAGGCTGAAGCAGTCGTTGCCGGCGGCAAACGCATCCCGTTGACCGCCACCGATGCGCATGTCTCGGGCGTGCTGAAGTTCACCGCGGCCGAGACCATTCCTGCCGGCGATGCCGACATCGAGATTGCATTCGAAGCGCCGTTCGGCGAGTTGCAGGGTGCGTATCGCGTCAAGCCCGACGGTAGCCATTACGTCGTGACACAGATGGAGCCGCTTGGCGCGCGCCACACGTTCCCCGGCTTCGACGAACCGAGCTTCAAGCAGCCGTGGGACATCACGCTGATCGTGCCCGAAGGCGACGTCGCCGTCGCCAACAGCGCGGAAACGAAAACTGAAAAACTTCCGGGCGGCTGGAAGAAAGTCAGCTATGCGCGCACCGAGGCCCTGCCGAGCTATCTGGTGGCGTTCGCGGTGGGTCCGTGGGATGTGCCGCAAGGCCCCGACATCGCGCCCAACGGCAGCCGCACGGCGCCGATCAAGTTGCGCGGTCTCGCGGCCAAAGGGCAGGGCGCGAAGATGACGTACGCGCTGGCGAACACGCCGGTGATGGTGAAGGCACTCGAGGATTATTTCGGCACGCCATATCCGTTCGACAAACTCGACAACGTCGCCGCGCCGGATTTCTGGGCAGGTGCGATGGAGAACGCGGGTCTGATCGTCTATCGCGACAGCATCATGTTCGCCGACG
>JALYOU010000236.1 GCA_030856725.1 Pseudomonadota bacterium | reverse complement strand
AGCACGGTGACTTTCATCTGCCCCTGCGCCACGCCGAGCGCGGATTCGATGTGCGCGAGCACGTCGTCCCACAATGCGGCCTCTTCCATCGACTGCAGCTTGGGCAGGTAGAAATAAGGTCCGCGATTCTTCGCTGCGAGCGCGCCCGCGTTATGGAAACAAAACAAGCCGAGGTCGAACAGCGACGCCGACATCGCTTCGCCATCGACGCGTACATGTTTTTCATCGAGATGCCAACCGCGCGGGCGCACCAGCAGTACCGCCTGTTGCTCGAACGGCTTCAATGCGTAGTGCTTACCGTTGCCCGGTGACTCGAAGTGCAGCGTGCCCGCGACCGCATCGCGCAGCGAGCGCTGGCCGGCCAGCAGGTTGTCCCACGTCGGCGACGTCGAGTCCTCGAAATCGGCCATGTAGCAGTTGGCGCTGGAGTTGAGCGCGTTGATGACGGTTTTGGGATCAACCGGACCCGTGATCTCGACGCGGCGGTCGAGCAGCGTCTGCGGCACTTCGGCCACGCGCCAGTCGCTGTCGCGGATCGCATGGGTGTCGGCGCGGAAATCGGGCAGGTGGCCGGCGTCGAAATGGGCCTGGCGCTGGCGGCGGGCGGAGAGCCGTGCCTGGCGCTGCGGCTCGAAGCGGCAGTGCAGATCAGCCAGGAAGGTCAAGGCATCCGGCGCGAGCAGCGCGTCCTGCCAGGGCGCTTGGGCGAGGACCTCGATTTCTCCAGTGAATGCCTGTTCTTTCAGTACGGCTGACATGGCTGCTCCGGTGGGCTTCCAAAATCCGTTGCCTCTGCCGTCATCCCGCGAAGGCGGAGATCCAGCGACTTCAGGCCTGCAGAGCCAAGTCGCTGGGTTCCCGCCTTCGCGGGAATGACAATCAGGGGTGCGCGGGTTTCAGTAAGTCCGAATCGTTGGGGAGCAGCACCATCCTTCGTCAGTAACGTATTTGACAATACAGTTTTTGCAATGCTATCCATAAGTTCCGCTTATAAGTATTGACAGATATGGCTCCCAAGCCTCCCAACGCCCCCCGTTTCGCATATAAAGCCGACCGCATGAAGCCGCTCCGCGCCTTCTGCCAGACGGCCCGACTGGGTTCGCTGTCGCGGGCGGCCGAGGCGCTGTACGTAAGCCAGCCGGCGATCACCCTGCAACTGCAGGCGCTGGAGCGCGATCTGGGGGTCCGCCTGTTCGAGCGCAGCGGCCGGCGGCTGACGCCGACCCGCGAAGGCCAGCTGCTGTACGAACTGGCGCGGCCACTGGTCGAAGGCCTGGACGGGCTGGACGGGCTGTTCCGGGAAAAGATCAGCGGGCTCGACGGCGGCGAGCTGCACGTAGCGGCCGGCAGCTCGACCATCCTCTACCTGCTGCCGAAGATCGTCGAAGCCTTCCGCGCGCAGCACGCCGACGTGCGGCTCACGCTGCACAACGTCACCGGCGCCGGCGGCCTGGACCTGCTGCGCACCGACGCGGTCGATCTTGCGGTTGGTTCGATGCTGGACGTTCCCGGGGACCTCGGCTACGCGCCGGTGTACCGGTTCGACCCGATGCTGATCGTGCCGCGCGAGCATGCGCTGGCCGCCAAGCCCGAGTTGAAACTGGAAGACCTCTCGCCCTACGGGCTGATCCTGCCGCCAAAGCGTTTGACGACCTATCGCCTGGTCGACCTGGTGTTCCAGCAGAACCGCGTGCCGTACACCGTGGCGCTGGAAGTCGGCGGTTGGGAAGTCATCAAGCAATACGTGGCGATGGGCATGGGCATTTCGATCGTGACTTCGATCTGTCTGACCGATGCCGATCGCGAACGGCTTGTCGCGCGTTCGCTCGCAAAATATTTCCCGGCGCGCAGCTACGGCGTGGTCATGCGGAAAGGGAAATTCCTGTCACCGCAGGCACGCGCATTCGTCGATCTGATCCAGCCGGATCTGTTCATGCGGCGCACGTATGACGAGACTGGGCATTCGGAGCGATAGCGCGTCCGGTACTTCGTTCTTCGTATGAGCGGCTTCAGCCGCGAGCTCTCTGCGCGCGGATGCGATCGGTCATCCGCGATGCCACTGCCGCGTGGCGGGTGTCTCCGTTCCTTCGGTTGTCATCGTGTCCCCACACGGGTGTTGGCGACGCTGCGCAGCGGTCGCCGGTGCTTCAATATCAGCTTTGCAGCAACCCGCACGCCATCCGGAAGGCCTTTCGCGTTTCAGCCGGTGCGGCGGTGCTTGCCTTGCCAAGGTCGATACCAGTCACGGAGTGTGGCGATGTCGGCGGCCATGTCGTCGCTCAAGTGGAACAGCTCGCCGACGCCAATGATCTTGTCGGGATAGTGGAAATAGACTGGCAAAACCTGGACATCCGCCTTCTTAGCGATTTTCCAGAATCCTGTCTTCCAGCGTTCAACGGGTTTGCGTGTGCCTTCCGGCGCGATGACAAACCACAGTTTGCCATCGTGCTCGCGAATCATTTCAGCCACCTGCTCCACCACGCCGCGGGCGGCATTGCGATCGATGCCAATCACACCCAGCCGGCGCAGGATCGGGCCGAGCGGCCACCAGAACAATTCACGCTTACCGAGGACCTTGACCTCCAGCCCCATCGCCATCTTGGCCGCGAAGCCGAAGATGCCATCCCAGTTGGACGAATGCGGCGCTGCGATCAGCACCAGCTTGCGAACGTCGGGCCACGTCCCGACCACGCGCCACCCGCCAAGTTTGAGGATGCTGCGGCCAAGCCAACGCGTGAGCGCATCCGGTCGCACGCGCGGTGCGTTCGGAGGCAATGGCAACACGATGTCGGTGTCTGTGTCGCGCACGCTCAATCCCAATCCTTGGCCGCGCCACGACTGCGCTTGATCTGGCTGCGCTCGCGCTTGCCGGTGAGCCGGCGCTCCTTCGAGCCGCGCGTCGGCTTGGTTGCGACGCGCGGTTTCGGCGCATGCAGGCCGGCTTGGACAAACGCCGCGAGACGTTCGCGCGCATCCTGTCGGTTGCGATCCTGCGTGCGGAAGCGTTGTGCGCTGATCACGAAGACGCCGTCGTCGGTGATGCGGCGGTCGCGCCTGGCCAGTAACCGGGCGCGCACGATCTCCGGCAGCGAGGGCGAGTTGACGAGGTCGAAACGCAGCTCCACCGCGGTGGCCACCTTGTTGACATTCTGCCCACCCGGCCCCGACGCGCGCACGAAACGTTCGACCAGTTCGGATTCGGGAATGTCGATCGCATCGCTGACCTGCACCATGCGCTGATTCTATGCAAAGTCCGATGGCACGGCCCTTTTCACGCCGTTGAAGACGGTCAGGCGGATACTCGGCGCTCCCTTGGAAGGAGACGACGTCATGCAAACCGCGGCCATCCTGCTCGGCATCACCGCCCTCGGCGGACTGCTCATGGCGATCATCCGCTGGCGCGGCGCGCCGCGTCCGCCGGACTGGCTGGCGATGCTGCATGGCCTGCTCGCCGCGGCCGGTTTGACATTGTTGATCCATGCGGGGTTGACGGTCGGCATTCCGTCGACCGCATGGCTGGCGCTGGCGCTGTTCGTGGTCGCGGCGCTTGGCGGCGTGTATCTCAACCTGCGTTACCACACCAAGCAATTGCCGCTGCCAAAGGGCGTCATCATCGGCCATGCGGTACTGGGCGTGGCGGGGTATGGATTGCTGTTGCTGGCATTGAACAGCGCTTGACCTGGCTTTGTAGGCGCGGCGTTAGCCGGGAGCTTTCTTCGCTAAATTTTCCTGCAGAGCTTGCGGTTAAAGCCGCTCCTACGCCCCGACGTAAGTCCCCTTGGGGGATTAAGAGCAGCCAACACCGCTCGACGGGAATAAGGTCAGTGCCTTGCTGAATTCCGCATCCAGCGGCGCCACGGCCTCAATGCGCGTGTCGTTGTGTGGATGCATGAAGGCAAGTTTCTCCGCGTGCAAGAGCATGCGATGGATGCCGAGCATGCGGAAATTGCGGTTGTGGCGGCCATCGCCGTGACTGCTGTCGCCGATCAGGTGATGGAACGCATGCTTGAGGTGACGGCGGATCTGGCGGAAGCGGCCGGTCTGCGGTTGCGCGCGCAGCAAGGCGTAGCGGGAGGTCGGAAAGCCTGACGACGGCATCGCCAATTCCGTC
>JALYOU010000228.1 GCA_030856725.1 Pseudomonadota bacterium | reverse complement strand
GCGCATGCGCGCGGTGCTCCCAATTGATTGCGGCTCAACTCAATGCATGCGTCATCAGATAGGGCCACTGCACCGGCGATTCAACTGGATTGCGTGCTTGCTGGATCAAGTTGCGCGAGCTTGCGCAACTCCGATAGCGCTTCCTGCATGCCAGTCACCAGGCGGTCAGCGCCGGCTTCGACTACTTGCCGGCGGTTTTCTTCCACATGATCCGGAAACAGCCCGAAGCGGCCGACCACAATGCGCAGGTACGGAAATCTCGCGCGCAGACGCTTGCACACATAGCGTGTGTGGCCGAGACCGCCGGGCGGGATCGAGGCGATGAAGAGCACGTCGGGCTGTTCGCGCTCGATCGCGGCGACGAGATCGGTGGCCATGCTCGCGGACGTCAGGTGACGCCAGTCGTACTTGTGCGGTTCCAGCAGCTTGCCCAACATCAGTACTGCCAGATCGTCGGTGGCATCGCGGGCCGCGACTGCGAGCACTTCCGTGCGCACGTAGAACTCGCCGATGTCGTCGGGAATGGTGTCGGCGTCCGGGCCGGAGGACGGATCGCGATGTTCCTCGATGATTTCGCCGGCACTGGCGACAAGCTGGTCGTGTGTCGCCGCATCGAGTTTGTCCGCGCGAACGTCGGCGCGCGCGAGCGCCAGCATCGGCAACAGCATCTCGTCGTAGGCCTGCGCCAGCGATGTCTCCTCGTGGTGGCGATCGAACAGCGTGGACGCCTCGTCCTCGTCGCGTGCGAGCAGGCGTTGGTACACACGGTGCGCGGGCGACAGCGTGGGCCGGTCGCCGAGCAATGTGTCGAGGAACTTCAGGTACGGAACATGTCGACCGAGCACTACCAGGCACACGGTCAGCGGCGATGCGAGCACCAGCCCCACCGGCCCCCATAGCCAGGTCCAGAACGCCACCGCGATCAACAGCGCCGCCTGCGACACGCCGATGCTGCGGCCATAGACCAAGGGCTCGACGAACATGTTGGTGATCAGTTCCAGCACGCCGAACAGCGCCACCGTCATCACCACCACCGACCAGTCGCGCGCGATCAGCGTGCTCAGCGCGATCGGCAGCAACGCGGCCAGCCACGGCCCCAGATACGGGATGTAGCGCAACAGCGCGGCGAAGAATCCCCACAGCGCGGCATACGGCACACCGATCAGCGACAGTCCAATGCCGACCGCTATCCCGTAACCGACGTTGATCAGCAATTGCCGCAGCAGATAGCGGCTGACGCGCTCACCCGCATCCTCCAGCGCGCGCGTGGTGTCGGCCAGCTGGCGCACGCCGATCAGAGAGATCACGCGATCGCGCAGGTCCTCGCGATTGATCAGCATGAAAATCAACAGCACCAGCACCAGCCCGAGTGTCGCCACGGGTTGCAGCAGCGGGCCGGCCACGGTCCACAGCTGCGACAAGTTGAACGGTCCTTCTTCCACGATCCGTACCGGTTGCGCACGCGCCATTTCGCGCTCTTCCTCGGTCTGCGGCGCGGCGCGGTTGCGATCAAGCTGGACCGACACGCGCTCGACCACGATCTGCGCTTTGTCGAGCAGGCCGTCGCGACCGCGCGCGCGGTATTGCGCGATCTTGGCAGTGATGTTGGACTCGTAACGCGGATAGGCGTCCAGCAGGCTGCTGATCTGGCGCGTCACTGCAAACCCAAGCCCGACCACCAGTCCGAGCGTCAGCACGGTGACGACGATGGTGGCCGGCACGCGCGGCAGGCGATGGCGTTCCAGCCAGTCCACCGACGGTGCCAGCAGGAACGTGAACAGCACCGCCATCGCCACCGGAATCACGATGACCTTGGCCACGGACAGGAACACGAGGATCAGTGCTGCACCGACCAGGATCGGCATCGAGCGCATCAGTCCGGAGGGGGAATCGGCCACGGTAACCCTCGAAAAAGGTGTGCCGGCAGATCCGACAGATCCGGAGTTATCCGCGAAGCTCCGTCAATTCAGGGTGACACCGTGGAGAGGCGGTCGGGTCAACGGGCGTGGCCGCGCTAAGCTCGCCGCAGCGTTATCACCTGATGCCTTCCGGGAAGAAATGATGTCCTTCATCGCCGAACTGAAGCAACGCAAGGTCTTCAGGATCGCCGTGGTGTACCTGGTGGTGGCATGGGTCGCGATCCAGGCCGCATCGATCGCGCTGCCAGCCTTCGACGCCCCTCCCTGGATGCTGCGCGTGGTGATCCTGCTGTTCGCACTGGGGTTTCCGCTGGCGCTGCTGCTGACCTGGGCGCTGGAGTTGACGCCTGAAGGCCTCCGCATGGCCTCCAGCAAGGTGGGCAGCAAGCGCATGGCGGGTATCGCGGCCGGATTGCTGGTGCTGGCAGTGGGCTGGTATTTCTTCGGCCAGCCTGCGTTGCGCTACCAGACGGGAACAGGTGAACGCTCGATCGCGGTGTTGCCGTTCGTCAACATGAGCGGCGACAAGGCCAACGAGTACTTTTCCGACGGCCTGGCCGAAACCACGCTGGACATGCTCGCCCAAGTCAAGGACCTGAAGGTCATCGCGCGCACGTCCTCGTTCACGTTCAAGGGCAAGCAGGCCGACATACGCGAGATCGGCCGCGCGCTGGGCGCCGCGCACCTGCTGGAAGGCAGCGTGCAGCAGGCTGGCGACACCATACGCATCACCGCGCAGCTGATCCGGGTCAGCGACGGCAGCCACCTGTGGTCCAAGCGCTTCGACCGCAAGCGCGCGGATGTGTTCGCCATTCAGGACGAGATCGCCACCCAGGTGGTGAACGCAATCCAGGGCGCGCTGCCGGCTGCCCAGCAGGCCCGGCTGGTGCGCAAGCGCACCGACAACATCGCGGCCTACGACGAGTATATGAAAGGCATCGCGCTGCTGCCGGACCGCAAGACCCCCAAACTGCGGCTGGCTTTGGCGCACTTCGAGCGCGCGATCGAACTCGATCCCGCCTACGCGCGCGCGCATGCGATGGCAGGCACCAGCGCCGGGCTGCTGCGCACCTATGGCGACGATAGCCCGGCGACCGAACGCAAGATCGCCCGCTACATCGACCGCGCACTGGAGCTGGCCCCCGACTTGGGCGAGGCCTGGATTGCGCGCGGGGCGCAACTCGAGAACGCGCAGGATTTCCGCAACGCGGAAAAGGCCTACCGGCGCGGCCTAGAACTGGCGCCCGGTTATGCCACCGGCCATCAGTGGCTCGGCGAGTTTTACCAGGACCACTTTGGCGAGATGGACAAGGCGCTGCCGCTGCTGGAGCGCGCGACGGTGCTGGATCCGCTGTCGCCGATCATCCAGAAGGAATATGCGGTAGGTCTGGCTGCCGTGCAGCGCCTCGACGAAGCCGAGCGCGTCCTCACCCGGGTGCTGAAGGCAGACCCCACCTTCGCGGTCGGACACGAGAAGTTGTCCCTGCTGCGCCTGCAGCGCGGCGACCTGACAGGTGCGCTGCGCGAGATCAACACGGCTATCCGGCTTGATCCTGATGTCGGCTATTTCCCTTTCACGCGCTGCGACGCGTTCGTCCGGTTCAGGGCGATGGAGGCGGCGAAGGCATGTGCGGACGACCTGCTCCGCCGCAACCCCGGCGAGCGTGCGGATCAGATTCGCCTGCGCTCGCTCATGGCGCAGGGAAAAGATGCGGAGGCGCTTGCCCTGGTCGAGCGCATGCAAAACCCGCCCGGGTACGAGAAAGCCGGACTTCTGTTCAACCTTGGGCGTTATGCCGAGGCAGGCGCCGTCTTCCGCCAGGAATTCGAGAAAACAGGGCCCGTGACAGAGTTCGACAACCCGCCCCGGTCCACCAGTCCCTATGTGGAAGACCAGGTGTTCGTTGGAGCGATCCGCTTGCTGCAGGGCGAGCGTGAAGCGGGCACGGCATTGCTGGAGGAAGCCGCCAAACGCGCCGCCGCCAGGCCTGCGGGGTCCGGGGTCTTTGCACGCCACTGGCACGACGTCAGCGCGCTTGCGCTGCTGGGCCGTTATGACGAGGCTTGCGCCGCATATCGGACATCGTTCGAAGCGGGATTGTTCAACCACTACGACTTTGCCGAACGCGTAGCGGCGTTCGACACGTTTCGCGCGCAGCCGTGCTATGCACAGGTGGTGGCATTGGCACGCCAACGCGCGGAGGCGGAAATCCACAAAGCCCGCGCGGCCGGGCTGTTGCCCCAATAGTTCAACCTTCGATCCACGCCACGGTCGCCATGCGTCCGCTGCGCTGGTCGCGACGGTGGGAGAAGTAGCGCTGCGGGTCGGAGATGGTGCACAAGCCGCCGCCGCGGATGGCGTGGCCGGCGATGCCTGCACCCATCAGCCGCATGCGCGCCAGCGCGTACAGATCCACCCGCCAGTGGCCTTCGCGGGTGGCGACAAAGGCGGCGTCTGCGCGCGCGTCGCTGTCAAGGAATGCATCGCGCACGGTTGCGTCGATTTCGTAGGCCTGCGGGCCCGCGGCCGGACCCAGCCATGCGACCAATTGCTCTGCGGAAGTTTGCATCGCCGCTACCGTCGTTTCCAGCACGCCGTTCGCCAGGCCACGCCAACCGGCGTGCGCCGCGGCCAGTTCGCTGCCATCGCGTGCAGCAAGCACCACTGGCAGGCAATCGGCAGTGAGGATGGCGAGCACCGTGCCGGGCGTGCAGGTGATGGCAGCATCCGCTGCTACTTCCTGGTCCGTGCCCCCAACCGTGGAACCCGGTGCCGGTGCATCGTTGAAGCGGACGACATTCACGCCATGCACCTGTCGCAACCAATGCGGCTCCGATGGCAGCACACATTCCTCGACGAGTTGCCGCCGATTCGCCATCACCGCAGCGGCGTCATCGCCGCAACGCATGCCCATGTTGAAACTGTCGAACGGCGGCTGCGAAACGCCGGCGCCATGACGCAACGTGGTTAAGGCATGTACGCCCGGCGGCGCCGGCCAGTCCGCGTGCAATACCAGGCTCATCGTTGCGCCGCAGCCGCCGCCTTCGCGTCGGCGCGCAACGCGGCCAGCAGCTGCTGCATGTCGGCCGGCAACGGCGCACGCACGCTGATCACTTCATTGGAAGACGGATGCGTGAACTCCAGCACTTCCGCATGCAAGGCCTGCCGCTTGAAACCGCGCAGCGCTGCGATCAACTCCTCGCTTGCACCCTTGGGCAGCTTCAACGGGCCGCCGTACAACGGATCGCCGATGATCGGATATTTGATGTGCGCCATGTGCACGCGGATCTGGTGCGTGCGGCCGGTTTCCAGGCGGCATTCCAGTGCGGTGTGCGCGCGGAAACGTTCGCGCAGGCGGTAATGGGTGATGGCGTCACGACCTTCCTCGCGTACCGCCATCTTCAAACGGTCACGTGGATGCCGGTCGATCGC
>JALYOU010000217.1 GCA_030856725.1 Pseudomonadota bacterium | reverse complement strand
CCACCTAACTGGTTACAATCCTAGAATTGTGGTATCCAGCTGGTTACTGATGAGGACCTGCGGATGGGCCTGCCACTGCGAAAAAGCAAAGTCATCGCCCCGCCGCCGTCATGCCCGTTGACGGAGTGCATGTCGCTGTTGCGCGGGGCGTGGGCGCCGAATGTGATCTGGTATCTCAGTGGCGGACCGCGCCGTTTCGGCGAACTGCGCCATGACATCCCACCCATCTCCGCACGCGTACTCAGCGCGCGATTGCGCGAACTTGAAGCCAAGGGCGTCGTCACGCGACAGGTCTTGGCCACCTCGCCGCCATCGGCCGAATATGCACTTAGCGAGCTAGGCCATGAACTGATCCCTGCGATCAACGCTATCGTGGCAGTCGGCCACAAGCTCAAGTTGCAGCCCAAAACCAGGCGCAGGACCGCCTCCAAGTAGAATGTCGCCGATCGAGTCGCAAGGGTGCCGAATGAAGCTCCTCCTCAACATCGACGTCAACGACCTGACCGCAGCCGAGGCGTTCTATGCTGCGGCGTTCGGACTCTGCGCGGCGCGGCGTTTTGGTGAAGATGCCGTTGAGTTGCTCGGCGCGGAGATAGCGATCTATTTGTTGCACAAGGACGCTGGCACCACAGGCGCCGGGCAATCGGAACGCGACTACGCGCGTCATTGGAGCCCATTGCACTGCGATGTCGTGGTCGACGATCTCGATGCGGCCATCGCACGCGCAGTCGCCGCGGGTGCGATCCAGGAGGGTGCGACGCGCGAGGCGCGTTGGGGACGCATCGTGCAACTGGCTGATCCGTTCGGGCACGGTTGGTGCCTGATCCAGTTTCTTGGGCGTGGCTACGATGAGATTGCGACATAGTCGGCAATCGTTGAGCCGTGGCAATGTTGGTCAGTCCCTCTTCGTTATTCAATCGAACGCACCCATGTCACGACGCAAACCCGATCGACCCATCGAAATCGACGCTTCCCACTTGCCGACCCTCGGCATGCCCGCAGCCGAATTCCTGCATGAGTACTGGCAGAAAAAGCCGCTGCTGATCCGCAACGCCTTTCCGGATTTCGTTTCCCCGATCACACCCGAAGATCTCGCCGGGCTCGCTTGCGAAGAAACCGCACTCTCGCGCGTGGTCGCACACGACCGGGCGAAGGATTCGTGGTTGCTGCGCCACGGCCCGTTCCCCGAAGAATTCTTCCCCACCCTGCCGCAGCACGACTGGACGTTGCTGGTGCAGGACGTGGACAAATGGGACGCCGACATCCGCGCCCTGCTCGGGCGTTTCGATTTCCTGCCACGTTGGCGCATTGATGATGTGATGGTGAGTTTCGCAGCGCCGGGTGGCTCGGTGGGGGCGCATGTCGATCAGTACGACGTATTCCTGTTGCAGGCACAAGGGCACCGCCGCTGGCAGATCGATGCATCGGCCAATCCGCCCGCTGCCTTCCGTGAGGATGCGGAATTGAAACTGCTGCGCGAATTCAACCCGACCCACGATTGGGTACTCGGGCCCGGCGACATGCTCTACCTGCCGCCGGGGGTACCGCATCACGGTGTCGCGGAAGATGCCTGTCTCACGTTCTCGATCGGCATGCGCGCGCCGGCCGCAGCGGAATTGCTGGGCGACTTCGTGGATGCGCTGTCGGCTGATGCGGACGAGTCGGTGCGATACCACGACAGGGATCTGGCGCCGGCGAAGGATCCGAATGAAATCGATGCCGCGGCGATGCGGCGCGTGGTCGAAGCCTTGAACGCCCTGCGCATGAACGATCCCGATCGTCTCGGCGACTGGTTCGGCAACTTCATCACCACCTACCGCGCCTCGGGCGAAATCGGGGGGCAAACCGAGCAACGTCCGCGCATCGAGATCGAATGGGACCTGCAGCACGACGCGCTGTTGTTACGGCATCCGTGGTCACGCATGGCATGGCGCAAAGCCACACGCGGTGCGATGCTGTATGCCAGCGGCTACGCATTCGCGATGTCTGCACGCGACGCGCAGATACTTGCGGCGTCGGACAGCATCGACGGCGCGCGTTACGGCAAGTTGTCCGATGCCGGTCGTGATGCCGTCTACGCGTTGCTGCAGGGTGGCCATTACCAGCTGCAGACGGACGAGCCAACGGCGGATGAACTGCAGACGGGCAAAGAGGAGTAACGCAGATGCATCCCGAATTTCGCATCGAAGCGATCGACTACCAGACGGGCCTGGCCGACCTACGCGCCGTGCGCGAAACCGTCTTCGTGCAGGAGCAGAACGTGCCACTCGCGGAGGAATGGGACATGCTCGATCCGGAGTGCGTGCATGTCATCGCGCGCGCCACCGACGGCACCCCGATCGGCACCGGCCGGTTGACGCCGGAACGCAAGATCGGCCGCATGGCGGTGTTGCGCGAGTGGCGCAACAAGGGTGTTGGCGATGCGCTTCTGCTCGCACTCATTGCGCAGGCGCAGGAACGCGGCTGGCGCGAGGTGAAGTTGAATTCCCAGGTCGATGCCCAACGTTTCTATGCGCGGCATGGATTCATTCCCAGCGGCGAGCGTTTCATGGAAGCCGGTATCGAGCATCAGCCGATGCAGCGCAAGTTCGGCGGCCCGAGTGCCATCGAACATCGTGAAGCGGCAGTCGCCATCGTCACCGCCATCATCACGCAAGCGCGCCGTGGCTTGTGCGTCTACACGCGCGAACTCGACCCAGGTCTGTTCGATGCACCCGACATCGTCGAGGCACTGCGCCGCTTCGGCACCGCCGGTCGCGGCAACGAGGTGCGCGTCGTGTTACAGGATGCGGCGACACCGCAACGCACACTGGCGCCGCTAATCTCAATGGCGCAGCGCCTACCCAGCATATTCACCTTCCGCGAGGTCATCGACCCGGTGGACCGCGCTTACGCTTCAGCCTTCGTCGTCAACGACCATGGCGGCTATTACTTCCGCACGCTCGGCCATCGTTTCGATGGTGAATCGGCGCTTGACGCACCCGGGCGCGCGCGCCAGCTTCGCGAAGGGTTTGATCGGGTGTGGGAGCGTTCAAGGCCGGTGACGGAGTACCGGGCGCTGGGTCTGTAGAGCTCGCCC
>JALYOU010000188.1 GCA_030856725.1 Pseudomonadota bacterium | reverse complement strand
CGCAACAGGCCACGACGTGTCGCGACACGCTCGGCAAACGCGCCGACCTGCGCTACTACACCACCACCGACGCGGTGCGCGACCTCGACACGGTGCGCAAGGCGATCGGCGCAGCCACGATCAACCTGGTCGGCGTGTCCTACGGCACGCGCGTCGCGCAGCAGTACGCGATGCGGCATCCGGCCAGCACGCGCAGCATCGTGCTGGATTCGGTTGCGCCCAATGCGCTGTATCTGGGTGGCGTGTTCGCGCGCAACCTCGACGATGCGCTGGCGCTGCAGTTCGGCCGGTGCACGAAAGACAGGAACTGCAAAGCCAAGCTCGGCGACCCCCGCACCCAACTCGACACCCTGCTGGCGAAACTCGAGGCCGATCCGCCGCTGGTGTCATATCGCGACAGCACCACCGGCGCGATGCGCGAGGAGCGCCTGCAGCCCGGACACGTGATCGGACTGGTGCGGATGTATGCCTACATGCCGATGGCCGCCGCGCTGCTGCCGATCATGATCGACGACGCCAACCGCGGGCATTACCAAGGCCTGATGGCGCTGTCGAGGATGCTGAGCTCGGAACTGGAGGAGGCGATGGCGATGGGCATGCAGTTGTCGGTGCTGTGTACCGAAGACGGCAGCCAGTTGCGTGCCGATCCCGAGGGTGGCGATACCCTGATGGGCAATGATTTCGTCGATTATCTCGCAGCGCAGTGCAAGGTCTGGCCGACAGGCACGGCGCCCGCCGATTTCCACGCGCCACTGGCGACCATGGTACCGGCGCTGCTGATGTCCGGTGAATACGATCCGGTGACGCCACCGCGTTATGGCGAGGATGTCGCGAAGCATCTTCCGAACGGCCGTCATCTCGTCCTGCGCGGCCAGGGCCACAACGTCATCGGTGCGGGCTGCATGCCGAAGCTGCTGGCGCAGTTTCTCGAAACCACAGACGCGAAAGCGCTCGATGCCAAATGCCTCGACACGCTGGCCTATGTGCCGCCGTTCACCAGCTTCAACGGATGGGAACCATGATTACCGCCGAAAATCTGCACAAGTCTTTCAAGACCAAGACCGGTCTGGTGAACGCCGTTGATGGCGTCGGCTTCGAAGCGCGCGACGGCGAAATCACCGGATTGCTTGGTCCCAACGGTGCCGGCAAGACCACCACGCTGCGCATGCTGTACACACTGATGTCGCCGGATCAGGGCCGCGTGCTGGTCGATGGAGTCGATCCAGCCGTCGATGCCGCTGCGGTACGGCGCGCACTCGGCGTGTTGCCCGATGCGCGCGGCGTCTACAAGCGGCTGACGGCGCGCGAGAACATCGCCTACTTCGGCGAGCTGCATGGCTTGTCAAAGGCGCAGATCGCCGAACGCACGGGCGTGCTGGCCGATGCGTTGCAGATGCAGGACTTCCTCGATCGCCAGACCGAAGGCTTCTCGCAGGGCCAGCGTACCAAGACCGCCATCGCGCGCGCGCTGGTGCACAACCCGAAGAACGTGATCCTCGACGAGCCCACCAACGGCCTCGACGTGATGACCACGCGCGGTCTGCGCGGATTCCTGCGGCAGTTGCGCGACGAAGGCCGCTGCGTGATTTTTTCCAGTCACATCATGCAGGAGGTAGCGGCGTTGTGTGACCGCATTGTCGTCATCGCGCAAGGGCGCGTGGTCGCGCACGGCACGCCGGATGAAGTGCGCGAGCAGACCGGTGAACAGAACCTCGAGGACGCATTTGTGAAAGCCATCGGATCGGAAGAAGGACTGCACGCATGAGCGCCCTGATTACGGTAATGCTCAAGGAGTTGCGGGACCTGTCGCGCGATCGACGCACGCTGGCACTGGCGTTGTTGCTGGGGCCGCTGCTGTATCCGGCGATGCTGCTCGGCATCGGCAAGCTGGTGGAGATGCGCGCGGCGACACAGCTGGAAAAGCCGTTGGAAGTGTCGATCGTCGGCGCACAACATGCGCCAAACCTGGTCGCATATCTCGCCAGCCAGGGGATCCGGTCGAAAAATCTTCCGGACGATCTCGACGCCGCGATCCGCAGCCAGGCCGAGGATGTTGCGCTGGTGATCGACAAGGACTTCGCGCAGCAGTGGCGCAAAGGCGAGCCGGCGAAGATCGACATCGTGCAGGACTCCACCCGGCGCGATGCGGAAATCCCCGTCGCACGCATCCGCAACGCGTTGCAGGGTTACGCGCAGCAGATGGGCGCGCTGCGGTTGCTGGCGCGCGGCATCAATCCGTCGGTGACGCGTCCGCTCAACATCGGCAGCCGCGACCTCGCTACCGCTGAAGCCAAGCGCGGCATGTTGTTGTCCTTCATCCTGCCAGTGCTGCTGCTGATCACGGCCTTCATCGGCGGCGCGTACCTGATCCTTGACGCGACTGCTGGCGAGCGCGAACGGCAGTCACTGGAACCGCTGCTGGCGACGCCGGCCTCGCGGGGCGCCATCGTCAGCGGCAAGATCGCGGCCGCCTGTGTGATCGGGTTGATCTCATTGTTGCTGACCTTGCTGTCGTTCAAGCTCAGCGCGCAGATCAGCACCGGCATGTCACGGCAACTCGATGTCAGCTTCCCGGCGATCGGCAAGATGCTGCTGATCCTGGTGCCGATGCTGCTGATCGGTACGGCATTGTTGAGCTTCTTGGCCGCGGCATCAAAAAGCATGAAGGAAGCGCAGAGCCACATGACCTGGCTGATGCTGCTGCCGATGCTGCCGGGTTATGTGCTGATGGCCAATCCAGTGAAAGACAAGCTGTGGCAGTTGCTGGTGCCGTTCCTGGCGCAGAACCAGATGCTGCTCAAGGTGATTCGCGGCGAGGTCATCACGATGACGCAATGGGGCGTGTATCTGACCGCGGCGCTCGTGCTGGCTGCGCTGCTGTGGCTGGCGGCGGTGTGGCGGTATGGGCAGGAGAAGTTGGCGATTTCGGCATAACGCGATCGATCGCAGGCTGGGCTGGCTTCTCCTCCCAAGCCGCTTTCCTTACACGCTGGGTTGATGAACCAATCCAGCCTCTCCACAAAAAAAGCCCGGCGATTGCCGGGCTTTTTTGCTGGGACCTGACTTCAGTTGCCGGGATTGAACGCAATCGTGCGGCGCGTGGTGACCGGCGAACCCACGGGCTGGAACCGCCATTTCTTCACCGCGGCGAGCGCTTCGCGATCGAACACGCGCGGCGGGTTGGCATCCACGATGCGTGCCGACGACACCGAGCCATCCGACCCGACCGTGAATTCGACCTGCACCGATCCGCTCTGTCCCGCACGTGCCGCAGCCGGCGGATACCGCGGCGAAGGTTGGCTGATCGCGCGAAGATCGTTGGACGAAGACGCCGCCGGGGCCGCTGGTGGCGGGGTGGCAGCCGCTGGAGGCTGTGCCGTTGGTTGCGCGGCGACCGGGGGCGGCGGTGGCGC
>JALYOU010000181.1 GCA_030856725.1 Pseudomonadota bacterium | reverse complement strand
GCCGCTTCCGTGCTGCCGCGCACCGTCACGTAGCCGCCGTTGTAGTTGGTCACCAGCGCGTACAGCGTGTGGGTGCTGCCGACGCTCACCCACGCGCGGTCATTGCCCGGGAAGCTCGAGTTCTGGAAGGAACCGATCGACTGGTTGCTGATGCGCACGGTGTTGCCGACGCTGCCGCAATGCCCGGCGGTGGCGAAGCCCTTGGTCGAACCGCGTGTCACCGAGAACCCCACCGAACACAGCGACGTGCCGTTGATGACATATTCGATGCCGCCGATGATGTTGGCGGTGGTCTGCGGCGTGCCGGGCACGGCCTGCATGCGCAGGGTGGACGCATCGACGCCGCTGATCGCGACGAAGTCGACCACGTTGTCGAGCGCTTCGGGCGCGATGCTCAGGACCACGCTGTTGGTGACGGGATCGACGTGCCAGGAATGCACGCCGTCGGTGAGCGCGCGGCGGTTCATCGCCACCGCGTTGATGTCGTCCAGACGCGCCTTGGTGGTTTCAAGGGTGTCCAGGCTATGGCGCACCTGGCGCATTTCGGCCCCGGCGATGCCCGCGGATTTGGCGATGCTGTTGGTGGCGACGACGTACTGAAACGAGCCATCAGCCTTGCGCTCGATCCAGCTGCCGGCGAAGTTGTTGCCGAACTGGCGGCGTGCGACGGCGTCCTGGCTGTGGGCGAGGCGTTCTGTCTGCAGATACTGCGCGACCTGGCCCGGGAACACGCCGAGATCGCGTTGCATGGCGAACTTGAGGTGCGGATCGAAATCATCGGCCGCCATCGCTGGCGTTGCGGACAGGGCGACAGCGGCGATGACGGCGGCGAACAGGACCTTGCGCTTGGACGGAACGAGTGCATTCACTTGTGTTGCGGACATGCTTGAAACTCCTTTTTGCAGGAATGTTGGTGCGATGACGTGCATCGCACGGCGCGAACAGCTGAGATGAAGCGACGGCCCGGTCTCGTTGGCGCAGGGGGGAAGACCGATGGCAGGTCGAGTCAAACGCAAAGCCAATCGCTGATTCGTGCGCCAAGTCACAATCGAGCGCGTTGCCCGTCACGATTCCGTGGAAGCCACGTCACACCACGCAGCTATTGAGCGAATGAGCGATCTGTGCGGCGGAAATTGAACGGGAATGCGCAGGCGTATTGTGATTTTTGTTGCGCTCGCACACGGCTGTTGCGCAACACACAGGCCGTTGCTTAGCGGGGAATCAACAGTAACAACGCCGTGCCGGCCACCAGACGGTACACCGCGAATGCGGTGAAGCGATGCGTCTGGATATAGCGCAGCAGCCACTTCACCGCGATGAACGCGGTCACGGCTGAGGCAACGAACGCGACCGCGAGAGCTGCCCAATCCTCGTGGGCTGCGCCGCCATCGCGCATCACGCTCAGCAGTTCGTAGCCGGTGGCGGCAAACATCGTCGGAATACCGACCAGGAATGCGAACTCAGTGGCGGCGGCGCGGTTGGTCGTGCCAGCGAGCAACGCGACGAAGATCGTCGCGGCCGAGCGTGACGTGCCGGGAAACACGCCGGCGACCACCTGTGCGATGCCGACCAGGATCGCGACCGTCCACGTGATCGCGCTACGCTCGCCCAGAGTTTCAGCGCGCTTGGCCGCGAAATATTCGGCGGCCAGCATCCACACGCCGCCGATGACCAGCGCCCACGCGATCGGCGCAATCTCGGCCGACAACTCCCAGCCCAATGCCTTGACCAGCAGTCCTCCGACGCCGGTCACGGCGAACGCGGCGGCGAGCTTGTAGGCGTAATCGCGCGGCGGCTGCGCGTATACGGCCGAGTCCGGCATGGGCACTTCGGTCCGGCTGACGAAACTCATGCCCAGCTGCCACAGCCGCTGCCGGTAGATCAGCACCACCGCCAGAATCGCGCCGGCCTGGATGGCGACGTTGAACAGGTCGCTGCGATGGCCCAGCCAGCGTTCGGCGATCAGCAGGTGGCCCGTGCTGGAGATCGGCAGGAATTCGGTGATGCCTTCGATGATTCCCAGGAGGAGGGCGGCCAGCAG